>NZ_LKBY01000141.1:0-16474 GCF_002699915.1 Pseudomonas sp. ICMP 8385
TTCCGGCTTGCCTTCCTGGTCCTTATGCTCGTCGCGCACTTCCTGCTTGGTCATCAGCAGTTTCTTGTGGCTTTCCCACAGCTCGCTCCAGCCCACCACCTGCACGCTGTGGGTGATCGCCGACTCCAAGTGCCTCAAAGCCTGGCAGGCTTTTGACCTACCGCAGGCATTGAACGTCACTTGAGCTGGAACTGCGGATCGCCAGTCAACTTGAATAGCAATGCGGCACCCTCGGGCCAGGCGCCGTAGCCGGTCTGGCCGTTGATATGACCGGCATTTTCGACCCAGACCAACTCACTGCCCCAAGCCTTGGCGAACATCTTTACCCGCTCCTGGGTGACGTAGGGATCGTCCGTGCTGGCCACCAATATTGTCGGAAAAGGCAGGCGCTGCGTCGACATCGGCGTAAAACCGGTGGTGCCCGATGGATAGGTGTCCGCCTCCGTATCACTGGGCGCCACCAGCAATGCACCCCGCACCTTACACGACCCCGGATACTGAGCCGCCCAAAGTGTGATCAGGGTATTCGCCAGGCTGTGAGCCACCAGGACGACATCGCCGTCGGCCGCCACGATCTCCTGATTAAGCCGCTCCAACCAATCGGCGGCGACCGGCGTCTCCCAGTCCCGCTGTTCCACTCGGTACAAGCCTGAAAACTGCTGCTCCCACTGTGACTGCCAATGGGTTTCACCCGAATTGAACAGGCCCGGCAAAATCAAAACCTTGACTGTCATCTTCCTTCTCCTTCCAGACCATTCATACACCACCAAAGAACCATTGGGCTGAAAAAAACACCAGTACACCAATGAAACTCGACAACAACATACGCCGAGTCAGGAAAAACAGCAGAAATACCGCCACCCCCCCCAGCAAATAGGGGTTTTCCAGGCTGGTGTTGAGGGTTGTCCCAGTTGGCACCAGCATCGCTGGCGCCACCAACGCTGCCAGTACCGCCGGAGGCACCGCACCCAGCACGGTCTTCGCCAGCGGTGGCAGCTCCCGTTGCCCCCAGAGCACCAAGGGCATATAACGCGGCAGGAAGGTACAAAGGCCCAAGCCGAAAATCAGAATCCAGATACTCATTTCACACCTCCTTGGCACGACGTTTTTCCAGCATGTCACACAGCCCCCCCATCGCCGCACCCGCCACGGTTGCAACCAGCAACCCCAGGTTGTATGGCAACTCCACGAACAGCAGCGCGATCACCCCGGTACAACTGACGATGACCCAAACCTTCCAGTTGACCAGCATGGAGGCCAGCATGGCGACAAACACCGCGATCATCGGGAAATCCAATCCGTGTTGAATCAGGTCGGGCAACGAGGCGCCGATGGCAATACCGATCACGGTCGCCACCATCCAGTTCAAATACATGGACAGGGAAGCACCACAGTAGAACCATTGCCAGCCGGGATAGGCCTCCTGCTTTTTCTTGAAGCGGTCAAGCATCACAAAAAAGACCGCATCAATCATGCCGAAAGCCAACACCACCCGCCAACGCTGCGACAGGTAGCGGGTACTTGAACGAAGCACCGAGCTGTAGATCAACAAACGAAGACTGAGCACCAGGGCAGTCAACAACAACACCGAGGCCGCCGCATCCTGTTGCAGCAACTTGATAGCAATGAATTGCACGGTTCCGGAGTTCAGCACCATGGCCAGTGCCAGGGTATTGATTTCCCCCAGGCCGCTGGTCATGCCGAAGGCACCGCCCAACAGGCCCATGGGAATCGCGGAGACCAGGAATGGCGTCATGGCCCTCGCACCGGCCATCAACTCTTCGCGCCTGTCGGGCGCGGGGTCGGCATCAAGATCGCCGGCTGAAACCACAGCCGCTGCATCCTGCACAAAAGACTCTTTATTGGTCATATCGATTCCTTATGGATTAGTACGCGAGGTGTTTGCTTGGAGTACACCGTTGATCACGGCAGCGACCGCCTCTGGACGAGTCCGACAGAAATAATGCCCACCGTCCTCAATGACGTGCAGGGAAACGTCGTCGCTGAACAGGCTCCAGCGTTGATAACGCTGCGCATAGTCCGGGGTCATGCGGTCATCGCGAGTCACCACCACCGTCAACGGCGCCTCCAGGCGGTGGGCATTCCACGCTTGTTCGGAATCCGCCAGGTAGAGATTGGCCACCGTGGCATCGTGACGGAAGGCACGGATCAAGGTTGTCGACTGCCGCTCACTCATCTGCGCCAATTCCTGATAGCCGGTCTCGCCCACCATCCAGTTCAGCACCTGCTCATGGGAGAGCGCCTGAGTCTGGGCTGTGTGCTGACGAATCACCTCGGCACTGTCCAGCAGCTTGCCACCGACAAACACCCGGCTGATGTGCCGGCCTAGCCCTTCGAGGATCCTAGCGGTTTCCAGCATCAACGCCGCCCCTACACAATGCCCCCAGAATAGTAACAGCACGGACGGCGACGCTTGCTCGATGGCCCGGGCGACGCGTTGCGCTGCCTCACGCACATCCAGCAGCGGCTCGTCGGAGCGGGTGATATCGTGCCCCGGAAGCTCGACAGCGAAGATATCCCGCTCGCAGCCGTCCGCCGCCAGGGTCTGCCCCAGGTCGCGGAAGTTGATGGCGTTACCTCCCGCATAAGGGAAACACACCACGGCGATGCCGGCATCGCTGCACGGCGGCGTCAGGCGTTGCAGCAAGCTCTGGGTATTGCCCGCCCCTTCATCAATGGCCTCAGCCAACGGTTTGAGAGTGGAATGGCGCATCAGGTTGGGGATGGAGATCAAACCATCGGACACCAGGGCCACACGGATCGCGGCCAACGAGGAGCCTCCCAGTTCAAAGAAATTGTCCTCCACCATGATGCTCTCCACCGGCACGCCCAGAACCTCTGCCCAGACTTGGGCAATACGCCGCTCGGTGGGCGAGTTTGGCGTCAGTGGCGCCACGCTCTGCCCGGTGATTGCAGGTTTGCTCGCCCGCAAGAACTTCATGGACTCGATGGCCCGGGCCTGGCTCAACAACTGTGCCTGCTCAGGACTCGGCAGCGGGATCTCGTCATGGCGGGCCTGCATGTCACGGGTCATCAACTCGAACGCCTGGCGATAGTAGCTGCCCATCTGTTCGATGTACTGCGCACTGAAGACATGATCGTGATAGTGCAGGCTGAGCCGGACATCATCGGTGGAGAAATGCCGAGAGAATTCGGCTCGCAGGACAAACTCGGTTTCGGAGTTGGCGCGCACATCCAGCAGATCAAAGTCAGGCCGGCTCTCCAGGTCCTTAAGCAGGTAGAAGTGGGTGTAGTTGAACGCAGTTTCAAACAACGGTTGCTGAATCCCCATGTCTTGCTTGATCCGGGCCATCGGGTAACGACGATGCGGCAACAAGTCCGTTTCCGCGTTGTACACCTGCTGGATCAATTGCGCCCAGGAACCCTCGGCAATCTTCACCCGCAACGGCAGAGTGTTAAGGAACAAGCCAATGGCCCGCGTCGCTCCATCCACTTCTGGGCGGCCGCTGTGCTCATAGCCCACCAACACATCGTCATCGGCGGCCAGCTCGCTGAGGACTTTCAAGTGGGCAGCCATCAGCACGGTCTTGACCGGCACATACAGGGCGTCGGCCAGGGCAATGATGCGCTCCGACAGCAGGCTGTCGATCTTCACTTCATGGAACACCACTGACAGGCCCGAGGTGGGCACTTCCGATTGCAAACGCGGCAGTTGAGTAAACCGCGCGCCATCCATCAGGTTGTGCCAGAACTGGCGATCGGCTTCGCTGTCCAGGGACTGCTGTTCCAGCCCCATGTAATTGCGCAGGTGGTTATCCACCAGCGGCTTGTCGTAGGCATTGCCCTTGAGCAAGCTGGAGTAGATTTCAAAAAGCTGTGTGTGCACCAGTGTAATGCTCCAGCCATCCAGGGCCGAGTTGTGCTGACTGAGCACATAGCGGTACAGATTGTCGCTCAGCACATGCACATGCAGACGCACCAGGCCGGCTTTTTCCCAGACAAAACGGTGGGCCTTTTCATCCTCGAACCATTGCTGGCACCACTGCTCCTGCGCACACTCATCCATACCACGCAGGTCTGCCATGGTCAGCGGCAACTCCACTTCCCGATTGACTATCTGAATGAACTGGTCAAACCCGGACAAGTGATAGCTGGTGCGGAAGATCGGATTGCGCTGCACCAGAATCCGTACAGCTTGCTCGAATACCGCCAGGTCAATCGCACTTTTAATTGTATAGCTGATGATGTCGTGATACTGCGCGGTGCCAAAACTGAGTTCGTTCTGGAAGATCAGCCCCGCCTGCAGCATAGACAACGGGTAGGCATCTTCGGCGCTGTCTGGCAGGCGGTCGCGATCGGCCTGGGTCAGCAGCTCATAAGGCTCAAAGGTATGGCGAGCCTGCTCACCGACACTGCCGGAGGCCAGCCCTTGCACCAGCTTGGCAATCGTTGGACGGGCAAAGAAGTCCTGGAACGTGAAGTCCAGCTCTTGGGTGCGCGCCCGGGCCAGGATGGTCACGAAGTGGATGGAGTCGCCCCCCAGCGCAAAGAAGTTGTGATGCACACCAATCGGGCGCACGCTCAGAACGTCTTCCCAGATGGTTACCAGCAACGCCTCGGAGGCGTTGCGCGGCGCCACATATTCGGTGTCGTTATTTTTTGCCAGCAGCGGATCCGGTAAGGCCTTGCGATCAAGCTTGCCGCTGGGAGATAAGGCAAAGGCGTCAAGGACGGTCAAGTGCGTCGGCACCATATAGTCCGGCAGAAATTGCCCGAGGAAACTGCGCAGGTGCGTCAAGTCCAATGTCTGCGGCGCCTCGATGTAGCCGCACAGCGATTGGGCCTCACCGATCTGGCGAACCACTACCACCGCCTCGCGTACCTCGGGAAAGTCCCGCAGGCGGGTTTCGATTTCCCCCAGTTCGATACGCAAGCCACGAAGCTTGACCTGGTTATCGATGCGTCCTAGGTACTCGATTTCGCCGCTCGGCAACCAGCGCGCCAGGTCACCGGTGCGGTAAATGCGCGCTTCTGCGTCCATTGGTTGCTCGACAAAGCGTTCGGCAGTCAACGCCTCACGCTGATGATAACCACGGGCCAGGCCGGCACCGGCAATGCACAACTCCCCCGGTACGCCCACCGGCAAAGCCTTGAGGTTGGCATCCAGAATGTGCAGGCGCGTGTTATCGATGGGCTTGCCGATCGGTACCAAGTGGCTCAAGTTACGCCCGCAGCAATTGAAGTACGACACATCCACTGTGGCCTCAGTCGGTCCGTACAAGTTAATCAAGGCCGTTGCGTGAGTGTCGAACAGCAGCGTTTCAAAAAGCCGCACCTGATGCACTCCCAGAGCTTCACCGCTGGCAAATACCTGACGCAGGCTCGCCAACCGGTTGCCTGCTTGAGTGCTTTGCACATACCCGAGGAACGCGTTCAACATTGAAGGCACAAAGTGTAGGGTTGAGACCCGATGAGCCTTGATGGCGCTGACCATCGCTTCCGGATCACGCTCGGCGCCCGGCGCCAGCAGACAGACCGTCGCCCCCTCGATCATCCACCAGAACAATTCCCACACCGACACATCAAAGGCAATGGGGGTCTTCTGCAAAATCACATCGCCAGGGCCGATGGGATAGGCGCGCTGCATCCAGGCCAGGCGATTAACCACCGAGTGATGCTCCACCATGACACCTTTGGGTTGCCCGGTGGAGCCGGAGGTGTAGATGACATAGGCCAGATTGCGCGAGTCGCCCACCACCGGTAGGGCCTGGTCGTCAGTGGCATACACACTGACATCATTCAGGTCAATGACCTGCTGCGTGCGCTCCTGGGAGGCACTCAACAAGTGCGTCTGCGCCAGAATCAGACGGGCGCCGCTGTCATTGAGCACATAGTCGATACGTGACTGGGGGTAGTTCGGATCAATGGGCAAGTACGCCCCGCCAACCTTGATGACCGCGAGAATTGCCACCAGCATTTCGTTGGAACGCCGGGCGACTACCGCCACCACCTGGTCACGGCACACGCCCCTGTCGGCCAGGGTACGGGCCAGTTGGTTGGAGCGCTTGTCCAACTCAACAAACGTCATCCGCCCATGGTCAGAGACCACCGCGACAGCATCAGGGCGCAGGCTCACTTGACGGGCGAACAACGTTTCGATTCTCACATTCTGGTCGTAGACCTGCTCGGTCGCATTGACGGTAGCCAAAAAATCCACGTCATGGGACGTCATCAGGTTCAGATCCGTCAGCGGCACTTCAGGCGTTTGCAGCGCCTGGGCAAGGAGTTCCTCCAGGTGCATGGCCAGCCAGCGCAGCGTAATCACCTCATGCAAGCGTGCATCAAAGTGAATAGTCAATTCGACCTGTTCAGCGGTGACGGTGAAACTGAATAGCGTCGAGAGGTTCAAACGCTGCGCAAGGCTTGGTTTTTCTGGGTGGGTGATTTCCAAGGCCACCTCGAAGAACGGGCTCTGGCCTTCGGTTTCAGGCAGTGAAAACTCTTCGGCAAACAGCTCGAGCGGGTAGTCACTGTGTTCTATAGCACCCAGTACCCGGCTGCGCACCTGATCCAGCAACTGCGTGAAGCTCGTAGCCGCCTCCAGACTGGCGTGCAGAGGGAAAGCCAGGTTTTGCGAAGCGGCAAGGCTGGTCTCGAAGCTGGCCGGCAGGCCGACCACTATGACCTCTTGACGCGTATAGACGTGCAGCAGCGCCATGACTGCCGACGTCAGCAACACTTGCTGGCTGGCTTCATTGCCTCGGGTCACCTTGATGACATTGGCCGCGATCTCGGGGCGTAACGGAAAGCTCAACGTACTCTGGAGCGGCTCACCGCTCGTGGCCTTGTTCACGGAAAAACCGGTCTTACTCCAGTTCAGCTTGAACAATTTACGCCAGTAACTGGCTTGTTTCGGGCGCTGAGCCGCGGCGACCTTGAGTTGGCCACGGGTTTCAATAGATTGCATGACAAACTCCATAATTTCAGAAACAGAAATCGATAGTTGGCAATCCAACTGGCTGTCTGGCTGGCTCTGTGATCAGCGAATCAAGGGTTTGCGAAGGATCGGCTAACAACGCATCCAGCAACGCTAGATAGGTATCGCGAAAGCTGCCTATCGTGGGTGCAAGAAACAGATCAGTGCTGTACATCCAGGCCGCCGTGAGTTGCTTCGGCTGCTCGCTGATCTGCAAATTGAGCTCGAAAGTCGTGCTCTGCGTTGCCTCGGGAACCCAGCGTGGCTGGCCACCGAGAAAATCAATCGACTCAAGGTCAGTGTTTTGCAGAGCAAACAGGCTGTCGAACAGCGGGTTGCGGTTGGGCTCACGCACCACTGACAACTCTTTCACCAGTCCGTCAAACGGGTAGATCTGATGGTCGAAAGCCTGATTGGCGTGTGCGGCAACATCCTGGAGGAACTGGTCAAAACCCACGAGCCCCGGCAGTGCCAGACGCAGGCACACGGTGTTGACGAACATGCCCTGCAGCGCTTGGCTTTCCGCCAAGTTGCGGCCCGAGACCGGCGTCCCAAGGGTCACATCCCTGGCCATACTGACGCGCGCTAGAAACAGGCCGTAACCGGCCAGCAATACCTGGAACAGGGTGACGTTTCGCTCCCGGGCCAGGGCTCGCAACGCTGCGGTGCGCAGGGTGCCCAGCTCAAAATCGAGTCTGCCGCCGGCATTGGAACGCTTCGCCGTACGAGGACGATCGTACGGGATATCCAAAGGCCTGAAGGGCAAGCGATACACCTCATGCCAATACGCTCTGGCTTGCGTCAACAGCGGTGCTGCCGCTCCCTGGGAGATCCATTGGACGTAGTCCTTGTAATGCAACGGCGGCTCAGCGACCGGCACCCCGCCATAGGCCAGGGCCCATTGCCGGAACAGCATGGCCAGGGAAAAACCGTCAGTGATGAGGTGATGGATATCGAACACCAACGCGGTACCGCCGCTGTGCCGCACCAACGCAGCTCGCCACAACGGCGCATGTCTCAACTGGAACGGGCGGACAAACTCCCTCAGAAATGCCTCGGCCGTGCCGATATAGTCATGGAGATTCAGTTCGACCGGCACGTGCTCATGGATCCGCTGCCAGGTCGAGGCACCTTGTTGCTGGAAATCCGTACGCAATATCTCGTGGCGTTGTACGAGTTCCTGCAAGGCCCCCCGCAATTTCGTCACGTCCGGTGTTCCGGGGAGCGGCACCACCATCGGCAAATGATAGTGGGTAGCCCGATCGTCCTTCATTTGCTCGATATAAACTCGGTGTTGTTGCGTTGAAACCGGATAGAGCGGTTGTTTGCACGCAGCTCTCACTCCCTCAGCAAGCACCGCCGAACGCTTTTCTGCCGAATCCAGGTAAGCCGCGACCTGGGCAATGGTCGGGGTGGCCAGCAACTGCGCCACCGGGCAGCGCAAGCCCAAGACGTGTTCGATACGACCCGCTAATAGCGTCGCCGTCAACGAACTGGCCCCCAGCTCGTACAGGCTGACATGGGTCCCCACCTGCGGCATGCCCAGCGCCTCAGCCCATAGCCGCGCCAATGCCTGCTCGGTGTCACTCGATGGAGGCGTGGTATCAAGCCCGCCGTAGGTGAAATCAGCAGGCTCAGGCAGCGGCAGCGCCGAGCGGTCGACTTTACCATTGGTCGCCAGAGGCAAACCCGCGAGCCGGATAAAGGTCGCAGGTACCATATGCCCTGCCAGCTTCTGCGCCAGCAAATACCGCACACGGTCCATGGACCCAACGTCATCCAGCGTCACGTAGGCCACCAGCACACGCTCCTGGGTCACCGGTTGCTTGAGCACCACCACCAGGGCTTCGCGAACATTTTCCAGCGCCAGCAATTGCTGCTCTATCTCACTGGTTTCCACCCGAAAACCACGGATTTTCACCTGATGGTCACGCCGTCCGAGAAACTCGATACGACCGTCTTCCCGCCAGCGCGCCATATCGCCGGTGCGGTAGACTTGGCGCCCGCCAATGCCGGCGACGGACTGAAACGCCGCCTGCGTCAGCTCTGGCTGATTCAGGTAACCCAGGCCCAGGCCGTCGCCGCCGACCCACAACTCACCTTCGACACCGATCGGCACGGGGTAACCGAAGCGGTTGAGGATAAAGACCGTCGAATTGGCGATAGGACGCCCGATGGTAATCGGTAGTCCATCGGCCTGCGTAACGGTGCAAGCCGTAGAGATCACCGCGTTTTCGGTCGGTCCATAGGCATTGATCAGACGCAACGGCGTACAGGCGTGCAACACCCGTTGAACATGCAAGGGGGAAATGACGTCCCCGCCGACCACCAACTGGTGCAACGACTTGAACAACGCCGGATCCTGTTCGGCCAATTGGTTAAACAGCGATGTCGTGATCAAGGCGCAGGTGGTTTGATGGGTAGCGAGGAAGGCACCCAGCGCGGTCGCATCAAGCAACACGTCGCGATCAACGATTTGCAGGCATCCACCGTTGAGCAGCGCCCCCCAGACTTCAAAGGTCGCCGCATCAAACCCGATGGCCCCCGCCTGCAGCATGCGGGTGTACTGATCAAGCTCGACATAGTCAGGGTTGCAGACCAGGCGCATCACACCCCTGTGGGTCACGATCGCCCCCTTGGGCTGGCCTGTAGTGCCGGAGGTGTACATGACGTACGCCGCGGTGGCAGCGCGGTCAGGGGCCAGGGGCGCGGGATCTGCTGGAGATTGAGAGGCAAGGTCGGCGACCGTCATGATGCGCCCGGCAAACACCTCGCGCCCTTGCATCTGCCACGCACCGTCCACCAATAAATGCCCCGCGCCGCTGTCACGCAGCAGATAGTTGATCCGGTCTTCGGGATAGTCCGGGTCAATCGGCAGATACACGCCGCCCACCTTGAGAATCGCCAGAGTCGCCACCACCATGGCAAGAGCACGGGGCATCAGCAGCGCCACGATCTGGCCCGGGACAACACCCTCGGCCCGCAGGCTAACCGCGAGCCTGTTGGCCTGTTGCTCCAGTTGCTGATAGGTCAAGCCATGAGTGCGGTGCATGACCGCACACCGCTCAGGAAACTGTCCGGCAATCAGTGCAAAACGCTGTTCAATGGTCAGGCTCTGCGGGTAGTCACGCGCGGTCTGGTTGAACCCGTCGAGCACCTGCGCCGCCTGCTCGGCCGGCAAAGCCTGCATCTCTCTCATGACCCGGTCAGGCGCTTGTGCCAGCAGTTCATAGACATGTGCCAATTGACAGGCATACCGCCCGAAAGCCCGTGCATCCATGGCCAGATCGCTGCGCAGGCACAATTGCCCGACCGCATGGATCACCGTGATTTGCTGCCAGATACGCGGCGCGTCGTCTGGCACATCGGCGCCGGTGGACGCAATGTAAAGCGCGGTCAAGGGTATCCGGCCCAGTTGCCGTTCAATCTGCCCCGCAAGGACCAAGAACGCCTCGGACAGCTCGACATCAAGCTCTAGGACCAACGAAGGTAGATGAGGCGCAAGCCGTTCAAGCTTGATCAGGGGCTGTTGGGTATAAACCTGAATCAACCATGCCCATCCCGCCAGGAGCAACTCGGGACTGAGGGTGGTTGCGCCAAGATCCGTCAGGTCCAGGGTTTGCTCGCGAAAGAGGCTGTCATTAAGGGATGCATGGATATTCGTCATCACAGGCCTACGCTCGACTCTTCAGCGCCAGAGGCGTGCAGGAACCCCACCAGGTTACGAACCGTCTGCTGAATGTAGATCTCGCGCATGGGAATCGAAGGTAGATGTTGCTCACGTAACATGGCATCAATGCGTACGGCATAGAGTGAGTTGCCCCCCAGCTCGAAGAAGTTGTCATCCAAGCCCACCGGCACGCCGAGTACGGTTTCCCAGATTGCCACCAGACCCTGGATCACGGCATCGCCGTCAGCCACAGTTTTTTTCACCGATTGGGGTGCCTGCACTTGCACCGTCGGTGCCGGCAAGGCCCGCACGTCCAGCTTGCCATTGACCGTCAGTGGCAAGACGTCGAGCACGGTAAAGGTGGAAGGCAGCATGTAATCCGGTAAATACTTACCGGCATGCTGACGCACATCCTGGACGCTGCCACCATTGAGCACCAGATAAGCATCCAGTCGCGCCGAAGCGGCATCACCGGCCTTGCTTTGATTGAGCACCACCGCAGCCGCGACCACTGCATTGGCCTGCAACAGCACGGAGCGAATCTCATCCAACTCGATACGAAAGCCCCGCAGTTTGACCTGGCTGTCCAGGCGGCCAAGGTGTTCCAGCCGGCCATCGGGGCGCAGGCGTCCCTTGTCGCCGCTGCGATAGAGCCGTCCCGTGTCCCCGGGCTTACTGATAAAACGCTCGGCGGTCAATTGCGGCTGATTAAGGTACTCTAGGGCAACCCCGGCACCGGCGACACAGATCTCGCCGCTGATACCTGGCGGCAGCAATTGACCCGCTTCATCCATGATATAGACGTGCCAGCCATCCACCGGCCGCCCCACCGAACGCGTGGTTTTGAGGGCCTCTCGACGGGTAATGGTCTGTGACGTGACATGCACGGTAGCTTCAGTGATGCCATACATGTTGACCATCCGGCACGCAGATTCGGCGTGACGATCAAACCAGCGCACCAGCATCCCGGCGTCTAGGGGCTCACCGCCAAACACGACCAGGCGCAATGCCAAGGGCTCGCCACTGTGCCCGTCGGCCTCGATCAACTGGGAAAATGCCGAAGGCGTCTGGTTCAGCACGCTGACCTGCTCACGCACCAGCAGTTCGTGAAACTCCCGAGCCGACCTGGACACCCAATAAGGAACCACCACCAGATGCCCGCCGGTCAGCAAGCAGCCCCACATTTCCCAGACCGAAAAATCAAACGCACTGGAGTGGAACAGCGTCCAGATATCGGACGCAGACAATTTGAAGTCCTCCTGCGTACCGGCCAACAGGCTCATCAGGTTGCAATGGCGGACCACCACACCTTTAGGCTTGCCGGTGGAGCCCGAGGTGTAAATGACATAGGCCGGCGCTTGCGCATCGCCGGTTATTGTCGGCGCAACAGCCGGATAGTCGACACTGCGCTCGATAATGGCCAGGGGAGACAGCAACCGCACCGGGGTCGGGAACTCCGACTGGGTGCTGACGACCAGGTTGATACGGGCATTTTCAACGGTATAGCCCAGCCGTTCGGCAGGATACGCTGGATCAAGCGGCACATAAGTAGCACCGGCCTTGAGCACTGCCAGCAGCATCACCACCAGTTCCAAGGAGCGCTCCAGGCACACACCGACCAAATCCCCCTGTGCGACACCTTCGGCGCGCAATACATGAGCCCATTGGCTGCTCTGCTGCTCCAACGCTTGATAGCTCAACTTCTGGCCTTCGAACGAAAGCGCCAGAGAATGAGGATAGGTACGGGCTTGCTCGGCAAACACTTGATCAATGCGCCGGAGCGGGTCTGCTCCCTGCACTGTGCGCCCCAGCGCCCTCACCTCCTCGGCGTGGCGGTCACTGAGCAAATACAGGCTATTCACACGGTGTTGCGGGTTCAGACGCAGTTGCTGATGAACGAAGACCAATGACCGGGCAAAGTGTCGGATGACCTCACCATCAAACCCGCGGCAATGGTAGGAGCATTCAAGATAGGCCTGGCCCTCAGCGTCCCGACCGCGAAGAAACAGCAGCGAATATAGGCGATTCAACGATGACTGATAGTCACTGAAGGGAATCAGGTCCGCCTCGGCATCGCGCACAATCATGGCGGCCACAAAGGATTTGAGCGGCCCCGCTGGCGCCTCTTCCACATGTGAAAGCTGTGCTTCGATACCTTCCTGTAACTCCACGCATAGGCTCTGTGGCTCTGGAGTTATCGGCACATGCACCAATCGCTCGTTGACGCCCAGGGTATAAGGCAGATGCGGGCTATCCATCACCAGAGTCGCGACCTCACAAGGCTCCATGTCGCTGTATTGACCCAGGGTCACCGCCAATGCCGCCATCCAACTGGCCGTACTGCCCATTTCGTCCTGCGCCAATCCCTGGCGAAAATGTTTGAGCCGCGGCGCTTGATCTGGCTCGCCAAGCGCCCATTCCGGCGCAGGAAAACGCTCATCCTCAAGGCTTTCGTCATCAGGCAGGCAGGTACCCGGATCGGACTCAACAACCAACTGAAGCGTCAACTCACTGCCTGCCAGCAAGGCATCCCCCAGTAGCATCATCGAGCGTAGATCCAGTTGGCCGCGACGCCCAACGAGGATCAAGTCACACACGCCATCCTCGTACTCCAGCAACACCGCCCGCAGCTTAGCCGGGCTGGAGGGCGACAGTGGCTTGCGCAGTTGCGCGCGGCATTGACGTACTGCGATGGCATCCCCGGATTGGCCGGTAACGGTTTCATGCCAGAGGATAGCTGGCGCCCCCCCCATTTGGTCATCGGAAAAGCAGCGCGCGACCACACGTGAATAATGTTGTTGAAGCGGCGTAATGCAAGAAACGCCACTTATCCTGTAGCGCAGGGCGTGGCAATAAGCACCATCGCGGCTCTTCGTGCCCACGGCAGTGGAGCACTGAAAACCACGTGGCTCAGTCGATACAGCAGTGCTAAATAGAATGTCCATTTTGAACCTGGCCTTAATTATTCTTGGTATACCCAACCACCAGTCTTGGAAAACTATGAAGAACGGACCGCCGTCAACGGGCAGTAAATCCGCCGTCGACAGTGATGACGCTGCCAGTCACCTGGCGCGCATCATCGGACGCCAGCCAAATCGCTGTGCTAGCAATGCTTTCTGGCTCAATCAAAGCATTCATCGGCTGGGCCTGGACGAAGATTTCCTCGTGTTCATCGATGGGCACTTCAAGTGATCGGGCAATTTCCGAGAGCATCCGACCTTCGACCTTGGGGTCGTCCCGCACCGAACCCGGGCAGAGCGCATTGACCCGAACCTTAAAGGGGGCGAAGTCCAATGCCGCCGCCTTGGTCAATCCGACAATGCCGTGCTTGGCGCTGACGTAGCCGGCAAAATTGCGGTATCCCACCAAGCCGGAGGTCGACGCGATATTGATGATGCTGCCGCTGCGCAGGGTCAACATGCAGTGCCCGACCGCCTTGATCATTCGCCAGGAGCCCGTCAGGTCGACGTCAATCATCAGTAGCCATTGTTCTTCGGAAATTTCATGGATCATTTTTCCCGAAGGCGCAGCAATACCGGCGTTGTTGACCAAGACATCGATCCGGCCAAAGCGCTCCAGGGCCCTGGCAATCGCCGCATCAATTTGTGCACCATTGCGAACATCGACCTGGGCCGTCAACACCGAGACACCGTGCTCCCTGCACAACTGCGCGGTATGATTCAGTTGGTTGAGGGTCCCCAGCACATAGGGGACACCCTCGATGTCCGAGGCCACATCCAGCAGTACCAAGTCAGCGCCCTGTGCGGCAAAATGAACGGCACAGGCACGCCCTAACCCACGGGCTGCACCAGTAATCACTGCCGTCTTATCAACCAGCCTCATGGACAGCCTCCGGCACCACGCACGATAGGGCCGTGTGAATGGCCTGCAAGAGGGCACCAGGCTCTTCACTCAGGTACATATGCCCGCCCCCCACTTCCAGTGCAGTGAAGGTTGCAGAGGTGGCGTGGGACCACTCTGCCGCTTGCTCACGGGTGACCAAGTCATCCTGCGCGCCGCGAATCGATAGCACAGACACGGGCAACGGCTGATCCGACTCTGGCAGGTAGCCTTCATGCAGCTCGACGTCAGCACGCAGGGAAGGCAGTAACATGGCGCGCATATCAGGGTTGCTCAGCGCCGGATGGTTATAGCCGGCAAACGAGGCCACCTGCGCCAGAAACATGTCGTCGCTCAGGCCAGTAGCCCGCTCCTCACGGGGAGACATAGGGCCCGGCGAGCCGCTGACCACCAGGTGGAGCACCTTCACTGACGTTACGGAACAAAGCTTGCGCGCCATCTCAAAGGCGAGAATGGCCCCCATACTATGGCCGAAAATCACCACTTCAGTGCGTCCCTCAAGGAGCTCCATAACGTGCGCCAAGCTACCCTCAATGGCGTCCTTGACCGACCGGTAGGCCGGCTCGACAAAGCGTCGCTCACGACCCGGCAAAGTTACGGGAAGAATTTCAAAGCGATCCCCCGCCAAGGCTTTCCATGGCTGAAAGACAGAGGGACCGGCGCCAGCAAACGGAAAGCACAAAACTGGAACTTTAGACATTCTGCACCTAACCAAATAATAGAGTTGATAATTGTCAAGGCATACTCGTCGAGAACCGAAAAGTTACCGATCTGTAAAGGGCGAATTATCGAGAGGGCAAAAAAACGTAGGGGAAACGTCGTTGGTAAACAACGTAGGCATTGCATATTCCATTGCGCTTTCCTTTTCTGGCGCCCGAGTGGGCTCGAATACCTATAGGTATTGATTTATGAGGGCTGTGGTAGTCCATAAATGACGCAGGTGGGGATGCTGCGCAAAAACTCAAAACCAAACAACTGACCGTTCGACTAGGTATTTGTAAAAACAGAAACGTCAGACAATTCTTCGAGGTTGTCCCTATGAAACTCAAACTCTAGTCTCCGTACACCGCTGAACACTCACAGTCGGACGTCGCGACCCGGATTGATTAAGCATTGCCTCCTTTCAGTTGACGCTTTTTTATCGTCTACTGTGCGGCGCTATGGCGGCTGTTGGTCAACCTCAGCGAACACTCGCCTCGACTAATGCGCGGAGTTGCGACCTGGCCTTTGATCTGGAGGATCCAAAACGAGAGGAGTTACTGGGCGTTGCGCAGTCTTCGAGCGTCTTGGATCCGTCACTTTGGATCCACCATGTGTCCGGTCCGGACAATCACCGAAAAATGCACGAACACATCCGCTCCACCACCGTTCTGAGTGATAAAACCAAAGCCCTTATCCGCGTTGAACCACTTCTAGATCAGCCTGAGGCTCGAAGCGTACACGCCAACGGTTCGGTGGATCATCTGCTGCGCCACTTTCAGGCCCACTGAAAGCTTTATCCCGACCGAACCGCGCCGATCTACAAACACTTCGTCTCCCCCGCGATCCAGCACGTTCAAGCCATCACCGCTGCATTGGTCGTAAGATTTGACCACTCCCGTAACTACGTTCATCACCGCAACCCCTACACCTAATAACAGCGTATATGAAGCTCCTGTGACCATAAAACCGCGACAAAGGGAAGCTGGCTACTGACGAGGGTTGCCGACAGGTGGTAGCGGATGGTGGGTACTTACATAGTGAAGAGCGGGCTTGTTGTGGCGGGCAGGCTTGCACCGCACTGGGCTGCGAAGCAGCCCTAAAACCTGACGCTGCGGTTTGCCTGAAGGAACGCGGTGTTCTTATTGGGGCTACTTCACAGCCCAATGCAAGCCTGCTCGCCACACGTTCATGATCAAGTGTCGCGGCGCAGATCCGGCGGAATCGGCAAGTCCTTGAGCGGATCCGGGCGCTTGCCCTTGCCGGCACGGTATTGGCGGATCTGG
>NZ_LKBY01000142.1:0-15745 GCF_002699915.1 Pseudomonas sp. ICMP 8385
CCGGCACGGTTAGCTATCAACCATTTAGTCCGTTGTGGATTTAGTTTTCCCTTCCGCTTTCTACTTCACATATCAACCATTAAATCCGCATACCCCCGGATTATTGGCCCGCGAAGAGGTGATGATCGACCCGGTGGCGCGCGATCATCTCTGGTCAGCGCTCACCTCGCTTGCCTCGGCCCCGATCGAAGAACGCACGCTGACAGGTCTGTCGGTCCTCCTGCAATCGAACGATCTCAAGCGCGCACTGACCCCTTTCTGCCTCGGCGGACCGTTTGGCCGTCTGCTTGATGCGGAAGACGAAGCACTCGGCAGTGCCGATTTCCAGGCCTTCGAGACCGAGGGGCTGATCGGCTCCGCCGCTGCGCCTGCCGTCCTCGCCTATCTCTTTCACCGCATCGAAGCGCGGCTCGACGGACGCCCGAGCCTCATTATCGTCGATGAAGGCTGGCTTGCCTTGGACGACGCGACCTTCGGATCGCAACTGCGCGAATGGTTGAAGACGCTGCGCAAGAAGAACGCCTCCGTCGTCTTCGCCACCCAATCGCTCGCCGACATCGACGGCTCGGACATCGCGCCCGCCATCGTCGAAAGCTGCCCGACACGCATCTTCCTGCCGAACGAGCGCGCCTTCGAGCCGCAGATCGCCGCGACCTATCGCAATTTCGGGCTCAACGACCGACAGATCGAGATCGTCGCCCGCGCGACGCCCAAACGCGACTATTACTGCCAGTCGCGCCGCGGCAACCGGCTCTTCGCTCTCGGCCTCGGCGAAGTCGCGCTCGCCTTTACCGCGGCCTCTTCCAAAGCCGACCACGCCGCGATCGACGCGATCCTCGACAAACACGGGCGTGACGGTTTTGCCGCCGCCTGGCTCGCCCGGTGCGATCTCGGATGGGCGACCGAACTGCTCGGTCCTTCCGACGCCGTGATCGAAGCCACCCCATCCGCAACCCCAGAAGCCAACGACGACAAGGAGAAGACTGATGTTCACGACCAAGACACGTAAACTGGCAGGGCGCGCCGCCGCAGCCCTGTTGCTGTCGAGCGCGATCGCAATGACCCCGGCGACCGCGCCGCCCGCCCACGCATTCTTCGGCGGCGGGTTCGGCGGGATCGTCTACGATCCGACCAACCATGCCGAGAACCTGCTGACCGCCGCCCGGACGCTGGAGCAGATCAACAACCAGATCGCCCAGCTCCAGAACGAAGCGCAGATGCTGGTCAACCAGGCGCGCAATCTCGCGAGCCTGCCATATTCGTCGCTGTCGCGACTGCAGTCTTCGGTGCAGCAAACCCAGCAGCTCTTGGACGAAGCACAGCGCATCGCCCATGATGTGGCGACGATCGACGAAGCCTTCACCCAGGATTACGGCGCGGCAGCCGCGCGCGGCGATTTCGACGACATGATCGCGGGCGCACAGGATCGCTGGCGCACTTCGGTCGCCGGTTTCGAAGACGCCCTCAAGGTGCAGGCAGGCGTCGTGGGCAACATCGAAACCGCCCGCACCGAAATGCAGGCGCTCGTCGGCCGCAGCCAGGCCGCGACCGGTGCCTTGCAGGCGACCCAAGCCGGTAATCAACTCCTCGCATTGCAAAGCCAGCAGATTTCTGACTTGACGGCGGCCATCGCCGCGCAGAACCGGGCGCAATCGCTCGAAGCCGCGCGTGTCGCAACTGCCGAAGCGCAGGCCCGCGAGAACCTCACGCGCTTCCTCGATTACGGCTCCGGCTACGAGCCGACCACCGTGCGGATGTTCCGGTAAGCCGCGATGAAGCTGACCGCTGAGACCACGCTGAAAGCCATCGCCATCGCCTTGGGCGCCATTGCCGCGCTCATGGCGGCGATGGAACTTCAGCGCGCGTTGGAAGTGGAACGGATGGAGCGCCCCGCCGTGGTCTCGGACGATCCGTTGCGTGAGACCTTGCAACACTGCCGCTCGCTGACCCCGGAAGCCCTTGAAGCCGACACAGAGTGCCAGGCCGCCTGGGAGGAGAACCGCCGCCGCTTCTTCGGCACGTCCACCGACAATTCGGACCCGGAGTAGGTCATGGACGGAGTCGGCGTCATCGATCGGTTCCTGGAGGTCTTTACGACCTATATCGACAGCGGGTTCGGCCTGCTCGGCGGCGATGTCGCCTTCCTCGCGACCACACTCATCGTTATCGACGTCACGCTCGCCGCGCTCTTCTGGGCCTGGGGGGCGGATGACGACATCATCGGTCGCCTCGTCAAGAAGACGCTCTTCGTCGGCGTCTTCGCCTATATCATCGGCAACTGGAATGCGCTCGCGCGCATCGTCTTCGAGAGCTTCGCAGGTCTCGGCCTCATCGCCACCGGCGGCGCGATCGGTGCGGGCGAGCTCCTGCAGCCGGGCCGGATCGCCGCTGTCGGGCTTGAAGCAGGGCAACCAATCTTGGAGTCCATCGCTGACCTGATGGGCTTCGTCTCCTTCTTCGAGAACTTTATCCAGATCTCGATCCTGCTCTTCGCCTGGATCGTGGTCCTGCTCTCCTTTTTCATCCTCGCGATCCAGCTCTTCGTGACGCTGATCGAGTTCAAGCTGGCGACGCTCGCGGGCTTCATCCTCGTGCCCTTCGGCCTCTTCAACAAGACCGCCTTCATGGCCGAACGCGTGCTAGGGCTCGTCATATCGTCCGGTGTCAAGGTGCTCGTGCTTGCCGTCATCGTCGGCATCGGCTCGACCATCTTCGGCGAGTTCACTGCCGGTTTCACCGGCGAACCGACCATCGAGGATGCGATGGCCGTCGTGCTCGCGGCGCTCTCGCTGCTCGCGCTCGGCATCTTCGGCCCCGGCATCGCCAACGGCATCGTTTCTGGCGGACCGCAGCTCGGTGCCGGCGCGGCGGTCGGTGCCGGCCTCGCAGCAGGCGGCGTGGTCGCAGGTGGTCTCGCGGGCGCGAAGATGGCCGGGGCCGCCGGTGGAGCCGCCCTGCGCGGTGGATCTGCCGTTGCAGGCGGTGCTTCGACTGCCTTCGGGATCGGCGCAGCCTCGGGCACGTCCACGGCCGGGAAAGCCGCGAGCGCCATGGCCGCAGTCGGCCAGGCCGGAGTCAACACAGCTGTCAGCCCGCTCAAGCGCGCTGTCGGCGACAGCTACCGCTCCGGCTCACGCGCTGCCTTCGAAGCCACCGGCGGCAAGTTCAGCAATTCCCCGTCATCCATGCCGACCCCCGCCAATGACGGTCCGCCCGCCTGGGCGCGCCGCATGAAACGTCAGCAGAGCCTGCAACACGGCACCGCCGTTGCCGCCCACGCCATCCGCTCCGGCGATGGCGGCGGCGCGGGCACTGCCATCAGCCTTTCGGAGAGATCATGAAATTCAAGAGAACCAGCGTGCGATACGCCAAGACCCCCGAACCCGTGACCCCTTACCGGAAGGCCGCCCAGGTCTGGGACGAGCGGATGGGTTCGGCCCGCGTCCAAGCCCGCAATTGGCGGCTCATGGCCATCGGGTGTCTCGCCACGACAGCGACCTTTGGCCTCGCGCTGGTTTGGCAATCCACCCAAGGCACAATCGTCCCTTATGTGGTCGAGGTCGATAGACTTGGGGCAGCCCAAGCCGTGGTACCGGCAACCGCCAACTACCGCCCAACCGATCCGCAGATCGCTTTCCACCTCGCACGCTTCATTGAGAACGTCCGCGAGGTTCCCGCCGATCCGATCGTGCTCCGCGAGAACTGGCTCCGCGCTTACGATTTCACCACCGATCGCGGGTCCGTCGCGCTCAACGACTTCGCCCGGGAAAACGATCCCTTCGCCCGCGTCGGCGAGGTCCAAGTCACCGCCGAAATCTCCAGTGTCATCCGGGCTTCTGACAACAGCTTCCGCGTGGCCTGGACCGAACGCCGCTACGTGAACGGGCAGCTCGCCGTCACCGAACGCTGGACCGGCATACTCAGCGTCGTCGTCCAACCACCCCGCGACGCCGACCGCCTCCGCAAAAACCCTCTCGGCGTCTTCGTCCACGCCATCAACTGGTCAAGGGAGAACGCCCAATGAATGATTGCATCATACGCAAAACCTGCATGCCCGCCAGACTTTCCATCACTACACTTCTCGCCGGTTCGATGCTGGCCGGGTGCGCCACCTTCAAACCGCCTGAGATCAGCTACGATGATCCGGTCGCCGCAACGCTGGTTGCTGAACCGGCGCGCCCAGTCCGGATCGTCGAGACACCCGAGCCTTTACCGCTGCCCGGCCAGCTCATGCGGGTCGATGCCGACGACCGTCCGGCAGAAGCTGCGGAACCGACCGAGCGCGTGACCAACGCCAATGCCGCCGCCCGGATCGAACCGGTGCGCGACGGCTTCATCAACGCCGTCCAGCTCTATCCCTACAGCTCCGGGGCGCTCTATCAGGTCTACACCTCACCCGGCCAGGTCACGGACATCGCGCTACAGACGGGTGAGAGTCTCGTCGGCGCCGGCCCGATCGCCGTGGGCGACACAGCACGCTGGATCATCGGCGATACCGAAAGTGGCTCCGGCGACAGCCGCCGCATCCATGTGCTCGTGAAACCGACCCGGCCCGATCTCGTGACCAATCTCGTCATCAACACCGACCGGCGCACCTATCACCTCGAACTGCGCGCGACGCCGCAGGCCTATATGGCCTCCGTATCCTGGCAATACCCCGAAGACGACCTGATCGCGCTTCGGCGCCAGAACGATCGTGCAGAGACGAGCCTTCCCATCGGGCGCAATGTCGATCTCGACGATCTCAACTTCCGCTACCGGATCACCGGCGACCGCGCGCCCTGGCGGCCGCGCCGCGCCTTCGATGACGGGCGGCAGGTCTTCATCGAGTTCCCGCGCGGGATTGGCCAGGGCGAGATGCCGCCGCTCTTCGTGATCGGACCTGAAGGGGACGGTCAGCTCGTCAATTACCGTATCCGGCGCAACTACATGATCGTCGATCGGCTCTTCGCCGCCGCCGAACTGCGGCTTGGGGATCGCCAGCGGGTGGTGCGGATCGTGCGGACGGACGGGGTCCAGCGAAGCACCCAACGCGAAGAGCGCGTGGTGTCCGCCTGGCGTCCCGATGAGGACCGCTGACCCATGACCGGAACTGAAGATCAGCAACAAGACGACCGCGCCGAAGAGCCGCCACGCACCGAACAGGACATCGCGAAGGAACTCCGCCTACGGCCCGATCCGCCGCGTGTCATGCGGCTCTCGCGCAAGGCGATCACGGTTCTGGTCGTCGCCGGTGGGCTCGGCATCGGCGCGATCCTGATCGGAGCCTTGCAAGGCTCCGATCCAGGCGATGGACCTTCCGAACTGTTCTCGACCGAACGAGTCCAGGAGGCCGAGGGCCTTTTGGGGCTGCCGCGCGACTACGCGTCGATCCCACGGCTTGGCCCACCGCTACCGGGTGAGCTCGGGCGTCCGGTTCTGTCTGCGCAGCGGCGCGGTGAGCCCGTGCCCGTCGTTCCTGCGACCGGTCCTGCCGTCGATCCGGAAGAACAACTGCGCTTGCAAGAGGCCGAAGCCGCGCGGCTCGCGACGCTCTTTGCCGACGCGAGATCGAGCGGCACCGGGGCTGAAAGGCCACAGGCAGCCCCCGTTGCGGCCGCGGCCACCGGGCTACAAGGTCTCTTCCCGGCTTCTGCCGATCAGGCACGGAGGCCGGACACGACGGAGCGACAGGAAGCCTTCCTAGATCGTGAGGTCGATAGACGAACCACCGCCGCAAATCGGCTACAATCCCCGCCGAGCCCCTACGTCCTGCAAGCGGGATCGGTCATCGAGGCAGCGCTGCTGACAGGCCTGCGCTCCGACCTTCCGGGGCAGATCACCGCGCAGGTCACAGCGAACGTCTATGACAGTCCCACCGGGCAATTCCTGCTGATCCCACAAGGCGCGCGCCTGCTGGGCGAATATGACAGCCGCGTGGAAACCGGTCAGCGTCGTCTGCTGCTCGCCTGGACCCGATTGATCCTACCCGACGGTCGCTCCATCGTCCTCGAACGCCAGCCCGGCACGGATCAGGCCGGATACGCCGGGCTCGAAGACGGTGTCGACAATCACTGGGGCCAACTATTCCGCGCGGCGGGTCTGGCGACCATCCTCAATATTGGGCTTGAGACCGGCGAAGATGGCGGCGACGAGATCGCCAAGGCAATCAGAGACGGCACGCAGGACACGATCGGACGCGCCGGCGAGGCCATCGTCCAGCGCCAGCTTCAGATTCCGCCGACACTTACGATCCGGCCAGGATTTCCGGTACGCGTGATGGTGACGCGCGATCTAATCCTCGAACCGCAAGGAGATGCCCGATGAGCAAGTTGAAGCTAGGCGACATTCGCGACGACAAGCCCGTCAAGCTGACGATCGAGCTACCAGCGCAGGTGCATCGGGATCTGACAGCTTATGCGGAGATTCTTGCGGCTGAGAACGGGCGCAAACTCGAACCGGCCAAGCTCATCGCGCCCATGCTGGAGCGTTTCATGAAGACCGATCGCGGGTTCGCTAAGCTCAAGAAAGAGAACCGTTCGTCTTTGCTTCGATCTTCGCCAGACTGATGAATCGTCGAAGTGCCGGGTTATCGTTTTCTGGAAGCCATGTCAGAGAAAAAGGAGTTGGCTCACCATCACCCCCAATGGGAACATAGGTGACATTAGGGTAGGTAATCCCTCTACAGTGCTCGTAGACAAATGTGATGCCCAACCCCAGACCGACCAAACCCATGATCTCTTCGCGACTCAGCCGATTTCGGTGAACGAGTTCTGATTTTGCGAAAGCCGCAACGTGCCCTAGCCTGTGTGTATCGAAAGCCGTAAATGGCTCCGTCACCCAAAGAACATCAGAAGCCTCATTCAACTCTTCCCAGAGTATTTGATGACGTTCAGACCATTCGTGGTCCGTCGAGACCGCAAGAAGCATCCGCTCGCGCGAAAGTAAAACACTGTCTTCGACACTTGGCTTTGGCGCACGTGAAGTGATGATTGCGTCCACGAGGCGTTGGTTCAATAGAGTGGAGAGTTCGTTGCTGGACGCTCCAATCACCTGAATGGCGACATCGCAATGGGCTTCGATAAAAGCCGAAAACAGGTTTCGCACGGGTCCGCCGGAAAGGCAGGCTGTAATGCCAACGTCCAGTTTTCCAGTCATAGCAGTCCCAGCCATAGAGGCGGATTCTAGAGCGTCCTGAACCCCGGCAACAAGCATCCGGGATTGTGACATAAAACGCCATCCAAAAGGCGTCAGGCGCACTCCTGTCGTACGCCTTTCAAAGAGCGACAACCCAAGCATTTCCTCCAATTTCTGAATGCGTCTGCTCAAAGACGGTTGGCCAACGCCAATAGCCTCTGCCGCTTTACGAATGCTACCTGCCTCGCAGACAGACAGAAAACACTGCAAGTCAGATATACAAAGAGGTATGCCAGAACTCGGTTCCCCTGCACCTAATTTAAGGCGTCGAGACACGATGCAATCCCGCAACAAATACTAACTCCACCCCGTTGCTGCACGACTGGGGAGGGCGACAGGACGCGACGACTCTAGCTAGGAGATGCGCCACGTCACCGGAGCGAGTGGCGCGCGCTCTGAGTTTCGCTGCCACGATCAAACGACCCCGAGGATGACCATGGCCAGAACCACTTGGACTATCCACCCAAGGACGAAGGTCAATGTCCGAGCGACCGGAATACCCAGCGTGTAGACGACAAAGTGCGCCAGACGGGCGAAGAAGTAGAGCATGCTGAGTGTGATCGTGAGGCTAGAGGACAAATTCAGGGCGACGACTCCCAACACCAGAGCCGCGAAGATCGGAAAGTTTTCCATCGCGTTTTGATGGGCCGCCGTCGCGCGCTGCGCCCAGTCCGACAAGGGCTTATGCTCAGGGTTCGGATTTCCCAGCGATGCTGGTATCCCGATTACGGCAAAGCGGTTCAAGACATAGACCATCCAAAACAGGGCAGTCATGAGGCCAGTTGCAGCCATCCAGTGGATTTCAGTCATTATTGTTTCCTTTCGATGACGAGATCAGCCTGAAATGCGGGTCGCTCTAGCAACCCGATTTCAGGGCGGCGCGTTTTCCGGCCGATCAGGTGAGATGCCCCAAGTGGCCCCGTTTGGCCCAGATGCGACAGCCTGACGGGGATTGGATGGGCAATTCTGCCCCAGCCGGGAACCGCAGCCATGTGCCCGCGCCGCATAGGGTGTCGCCGTAAAGCAGCTCCCCTTCGATGACGAAAATCTCTTCGCCGGAAAAATCGCCGCGGTCAGCCCAATTGGTTCCTGGCGCAAGCCTCTCTGAAACGACCGTCTCGGACACATCCTGATGGAGCTGCGCGCGGGTCAGACCGTCCGTTCCGGTTGGCTCATATGCGAGGTCGTCAATATGCTTGTGGACGGTCTGGCGATCATCTTCTTGGAACTGGCGCAGCTTCACAAAAATCGTGCATCCATCCTTCGTGAAGGGCGCGTGCTTGCTGCCCGGAGGGTTGCGCACGTAACACCCGGTGCGGAAATCCCCGTCACCATCAGAAAACACTCCTTCAAGCACCAGATATTCTTCGCCCATGTCATGGGTGTGTTCCGGAAACGCACTTCCCGGCGCATAGCGGACCACCGAGCTTGCCCGGGCAACTTCGGCCCCGTCGCGTTCCAGAAAGCGGCGGTCAACCCCGGCTGTCGGAGAAGGCGACCACTCTTGTTCAGCAGAATGAACGATGGCCGGTTGAGAAAGATCAGTGTTTACACTCTCTGGTACACTGTACGTCATGATGAAGTCCTCAGAATTTCTCAGTCGCAGGGCGCATGTCGAATTCATGTGTCCAGGCTTTGGGGGATTGATTGATCAGCTGCAGATAGGCCGTCGCGATCGCGTCAGCGTCGAGACAATCTTCTTCCTTGATGTTGAAGCGTTCCTGGGCTTGGGGTCCCCAGATGATGCCATCGAGCACGGAATGCACGACGTGGATCCCTTGCGGGCCAAATTCGCGGGCAAGGGACTGTGCCAGGCCACGCAGCGCGAACTTCGCTGATGCGAAGGCTGCAAAGCGCGGATTGCCTTTGAGAGCCGCTGTTGCGCCGGTGAAGATCACTGTGCCGCTACCTGCAGAAACCATGCCGGGCAGCACGGCCCGCGCCGTGATCATTGCACCGAAGCAGGTCGACACCCAAGACGCCTGGAACTCCTCTGGTGTCAGTTCCAGAAAGGGTTTCGGGATGAGCTGCATCGCGTTGTAGATCAGCACCGTTGCAGGGCCATCCTGCCCGTCAATCAGCTCAATCGCCTTTTCGACACGCGCCTGATCGCTCAAGTCGTAAGGCAGGTGGGTGTAAGACGCGCCGAGGTCTTCTCCCTCAAGGCTGCTTTTCCGGGATAGGCCGTACACGTTGTAGCCATCCGCGATCAGCGTCTTTGCAATCGCTGCTCCAAAGCCCGGCGCCATACCGGCAATGATCGCAGATTTCTTTTGTTGTGAATCGTTCATGTTATTTCTCCTTGATCAGTTTCAGGCCTTGGCGGTCGGACGTTCAGAGACGCGCGCGTGCCACGCCGCGAGATGCGTGCAGTCAGCCGGGATCGAAATGCCAAACAGACCCGCAAAATCGACACCGCAGAGCGCCGTAAT
The DNA here is from genome assembly GCF_002699915.1 of Pseudomonas sp. ICMP 8385. NCBI lineage: Bacteria > Pseudomonadati > Pseudomonadota > Gammaproteobacteria > Pseudomonadales > Pseudomonadaceae > Pseudomonas > Pseudomonas sp. ICMP 8385. The sequence continues at coordinate 9,609 of NZ_LKBY01000142.1, forward strand.
GTCGGCAAAGCTGAACGTGTCGCCAGCGACGAAGTCCCGTCCCTCCAGCTCTTGGTCTAACCAGCGCATGGTCTCTTCAACGCGCGGTTTGTTCGCCTCGCCCCATTCTTTATTGCGATAGCGATCCGCCTCGCCCAAACCGTCAGTGGCGTGATGGAAAAAGGTCGTGGCCGCCCCGACCAGGCCTTCTTCGACCCGCCGTTGCCACATCGCGACCAAAGCCTGGTCCTTCGGTGTTTTGCCAAGCAAAGACGGCTCAGGCTGCGTAGCCTCGAAGTAACGGGCAATCGCAACAGCCTCAGAGATGACCGCGCCGTCGTCGAGCTCGAGGCAGGGTACGGCTTTGAGCGGATTGAGCTTGGTGAAGCCCTCACTGTACTGCTCGCCCTTGAAGACATCGACCTGAGCGCAGTCGATATCGATCCCCTTCTCAGCAAGGAAAATTCTGATGCGACGTGGGTTCACTGCACCAGTGCAGTCATAGAGTTTCATGGCAGACCTCAAATTTAGACTAGGGTTGCATGGACTGTAGCGGTCAGGCTATTGATAGAGAAATTGCATCTCAGAATATGACCAATAGTTGGTGGCTATAAATGAACCTCAACCAGCTCCGATATGCCTCAGCGACTGCGGCCGAAGCTTCGTTCACCAAGGCGGCTGAACGATGCCATGTCACCCAGCCAACCCTTTCCAATGGGATTGCGCAGTTAGAAGAAGAACTCGGCGGAGCCCTGTTCGATCGCACAACCCGCAAAGTGAACCTGACCGCCTTTGGCAAAGACGTCTTACCGCTGATCGATGCAGTGCTTCAGTCGCAAGGAGAGTTGCAGGCCCGGGCAAAAGCCTTCTTCGATCCACAACATCAATTGCTTCGTATTGGATTGTCACCGCTGATCGACATGCGCCTCCTGACACAGGTAATTGCTCCATATCGAACAGAATTTCCCGATGTCGATGTCTTCTTTAAGGAGTGCTTTCTGGATGATCTGGATGCCCGTCTGGAAAAGGGGCAGATTGATGTGATGCTCTGCCCGTTTCTGCCGCATGAGCCCACGGCGCGCAGCACTTTCAGCACCGAGATTTACACAGAAGAGCTGCGATATCTTCCAGCCCGGTCGTCTGCCATGACCCAGGTTGATGAGGGTGCCGTCCTACTTTCACAGATCGCAGATGACACGTTCATTCTATCCTATGACGGATGCGGTCTGGCCAATGCAACGCGATCCCTTTTCTCCAGCGCGGATCTTCAGTTGAAGGAGTATTCCGGGCACACGATGAGCTATCACGTCATGCAGGAATGGGCCGATTTGGGCATCGGGTCCACCATTCTGCCGGGCTCCCGCATTTCGAGGGAGTTTCGGGATAAGACTTGTCGGGTCATGCTGGCGCCACAGCATCCAGCCTTGATCCGCATTGACGCACTTTGGAACCGTGCAGCGACCTATCCCAAACACATCAGCGCGTTCCATCAGCACCTGATCGAACGCGCGCCAAGCCTCGTGCGCGGTGCAGCCGCTGCTTGACGTTCAACCAGCCTTGGGGCGCGGTCATCTACCCCAAGGAACGGGTGATGCGAAACGCGCGACCAGTGCATCAATCGCGACCCGGATTTTGGGTGCATGGTCACGTCGTCGCGGCCACAATAGGTTGATGCTCCGGTCTACCATGTCCGAAAAAGACAACACTGGAACAAGAGCGCCTGATCGCAAGTGTTCACCGGCAAGCCAAGTAGATAGCCGCGCAATGCCATGCCCTGCCAAGGCGGCATCCAGAAGAGCCTCACCGTGATTGACTGTCAAACATCCAGCGTATGACTGCTCGACCATGTCACCGTCCTCAGTAACGAGATGCCAAGGGAGAAGGCGCCCACCATGCTCAAAGAAGATACATCGGTGCGAAGCGAGATCCTCCAGCTTGTCGGGTGTCCCGTGACGCGCGATGTAGGCTGGCGCTGCACACAGGATCGACGTCTGCTCCGCCAGCATTCTGGTGAGAATAGTGGCGCTGTCATCTGACGCGCCGATCCGCACAGAAAGGTCGAAGCCTTCCTCAACCAGATCGACAAAACGATCCGTGAAAGACAAGTTGAGAACCAAACTCGGATATTGAGTCGTAAGCTCCAAAAGCGCTGGAGCAGCCCATAGTCGCCCGAAAGAAACGGGCAAGCTTACTCTCAAAACGCCCGTCACTTCCCTGCGCCGCAAACTCATCGACGTCTCTGCAGCTTCAATGTTTTCAAGAATCTCCTTGCTCTTCAGAAAAAAGACTTTGCCCTCATCCGTAAGCGTGATCGAACGCGTCGTGCGCAGCAAAAGCTGTACACCCAGGCGTTCTTCAAGCCGAGCCACGCTCTTTGCTGCCGCAGACTTTGAAAGGCCCAAGGCCTGTGATGCTGCAGTGAAACTGCCCATCTCTACCGTGTAGACGAACGCAGAAATGCCTTCGACGCTGATAGACGGGAGGAGACGCATAAATTCACGATCCTTTTTCGCAAATGATAGGATAAGAATTCCCAACTAACTATATGAAATATACAATAGGCTGTGCCCAGATGTCACGTGATCGACAACAGATCACCTGCAATCGTGAGGTGCAGATTTCATGAAACAGAAAACGATGAGGGCGTGGGCGCTCAGGGAATTCGGCCTAAGCAACCTCGAAATGGTTGAAACACACAGACCGATTCCATCTGCGACGGAAGTTCTGATACGTGTACGAACAGTCTCGCTGAATTATCGCGACAAATTGGTGGTCGATGGGGCACTTTTGCCGGAACGGCCTAACATGCCATTCATTCCTGTCTCGGACTTTTGTGGTGCGGTCGTTGACGTTGGGCACAACGTCTCAAGCGTCGAGCCTGGAGACCGGGTGATTGGTAACTTCTGGACCGAATGGATTGACGGTCAACCGCCGCGGTCGATGCTCACCCATGGTTTGTCTTTGGGCGGACCTCTGCCTGGTGGGCTTGCTGAATACATCGTCATTCCGGAAGCGGCAGCTGTCAAAGTACCAAGTGATTTGACGGATGCGGAGGCCTCCACGCTCCCTGTAGCAGCACTGACGGCATGGTTCGCTTTCGCCGAAACCGGCAATGTCCGAGAGGGTCAAACCGTTCTCGTCCAGGGCACAGGGGGCGTTGCACTTGCCGGATTGCAGATTGCGCAAGCGATCGGCGCACGCGTAATCGTTACTTCGCGAAGTGAGAACAAACTCACCCAGACGCTCAAGCTCGGTGCTTGGGCTGGTATAAATACGAGTACCCACCCAAACTGGCCCGAAGAAGTTATCGAACTGACCGACGGTGCCGGTGTCGATCACATTCTGGAATTGATCGGCGGCGATAACCTTGCCCGATCTTTGACAGCAGCTGCGCCACAGGGCCAGATATCGCTTGTCGGCTTCCTCGGCGGGATGGATGCGCAGATCAGTGCGATTCCGTTCATGCTGCGCAGAATAAGACTGCAAGGAGTCTCGGTCGGACATCGACGCGCGCTTGAGCGATTGATCAGCTTTGTTCAGCGCAATGACATCCATCCGGTAGTCGATAAGGAATACGCTTTTGAAGATGTGCAAGACGCATTCGCACATCTCAAACACGGCCCATTTGGAAAAATCACCGTCCGGGTCAGCGACTGGCGCGAAGCCAAATCGCAAACGCTCGACGAAGACGTGCTTCACAGTTAGTCAGCTCTCTCAGAACACTGACGCAGTGTTGCAATCAGTAAACCGTTGCAAACGCAGTACAGCGTTAAGTCCGCGGAGCCAGTGGTTTGTGCGGCTGACGGTCCCTTCCAAGGCAACCGCTGACTCTCTCCCGCGATTACCGCTCTCTTCTAAATTGATCGGCTCCGACCCCACCGACAAGTGAATTCTCCAGAAGGGTGCGGCGGCTCAGCGCAAACACATCAGCGTATTCCATCAACACATGATCGAACGCGCACCAGGCCTCATACGCTGAGCCGCCTCCGCTTTACGCTAGCCGGACGTCTCGGCCTCAATTGCGGCCTTCACGGCCGGTCGATCTCCGATCCGTTGCAGATAGGCCTGTAACTTAGGCCAGGCATCCAAGCTGATATCCTTAAAACCCGCCCACCGCGCCACAACGAACAAATAGGCGTCCGCAATCGTATATGTATCTCCCATGATGTGTGTGCGGCTATCTGAAAACCGCGCTTCGATATAGTCGAAACATTTGCCCACCTTGGCAGGAGCCGCCTGGATTTGTTCTTCGGAGGCTGTCGCTGAGAACAAAGGTGAAAAGGACTTGTGAAGCTCGGCACTAATGAAATTCAGAACGCCTTGCAGCTTGGCCCGTTCAATGCTTCCGGACGGAGGGACCAAATCGGCTTCTGGAACGCCGTCTGCAATGTACTGAATGATAGCCACACCTTCGGTAATGACATCGCCGGTATCCAACGCCAGCGCTGGAACATAGCCTTTTAAGCAGATACCGAGGTAATCGTCGCCGGATTGAGTTTTCTTGGTCTGAAGATCGACGAGATCGAGTTCAAATTTCGCGCCCACCTCGCGCAGGATGATGTGCGGGGACAATGAACACGCACCGGGGGAATAGTAGAGTTTCATTTTAGGCTCCATGATTTCAGAGGGGTTGAACTGAGCTGGGAACGGCCTCACGCGATGCCGACGATCAGGTCGGCCATCAGATCGGCGGTCTTCCTGTGCTTCAGAAGCGGTGCGGCCTGATTTGCATAGAGCGAGAGGAACTCATCACCCCCTGCAGCGATGCTTGCTGCGCGCAGCGGCGCCACGAACCATGCCTGGACTGGAAACGGCGGGAGCTGAGCTGCCACGGCCTGCATGTCTTTGATCAGACGGTTGGACATGCCCCTGGCAAGTCGCCCGGTATAGGCACGTGTCAGTTCTGAACTGGCAGAGCGATCCGAATACAGTGCCGCCCGATGTTGATCCACCGTGCCGGATTCCGCGCAGGCCAGGAACGCCGTGCCCAATTGCGCGGCCCCCGCACCGAGGGACAACGCCGCCTCGATGCCCCCGGCATCCACAATCCCACCCGCCGCAATGACCGGTTTTGAACACATCTCTGAGATAACACGGGTAAGCGGCATGGTGCCCATCAAGCTGTCCTCGGCCCGGTCCAGAAAGGACGGCCTGTGCCCGCCCGCTTCGAACCCTGTGGCGAGGATCACATCGACATTTGCAGCTTCGAGCGCTTGCGCCTCGGCTAATGTTGTTGCGGCCCCCACTGTTGTGATGCCCCGGGCCTTGCAATCTGCCAACACGCGGGCTGGCGGTATTCCAAAGACGAAGCTGAACACATCCGGTTGTGCTTCAAGGATTGCCTCCACCTGCTCCTCAAAGCTGGGGTGGAACCGCGGCGGTTGCTCTGGTTTGGGAAGGTTGAGCTCACGATAAAGCGGTTCAAATAGGCGCCAAGCCCGATCGTAGGCATCAGTGGAGTAATCCCGTGCCTCTGGATCGTGATCAGACACCCAAAGGTTCAGCGCGAAAGGGTTGCTGGTCTTCTCCCGGATTTCAGAAGCGACACCCAGAATGCCTTCGGCTTCCAGATAATGCACACCAAATGACCCCAAGCCGCCGAGGTTAGAAACGGTGGAAACCAGCTCCACGGTCGAAAGCCCGCCACCAAAAGGGCCTTGAATTATAGGATGTTTGATCTTCAGCAGATCCAGGGTTTGCGTGCTTTGCATGAGTTTGCCTCCATCCGAGTTACGCACCAGATGCAGACTAGATAGGTCCAACGTTACATCTTGTAATTAGCTTTCCTCAGGTTACTCTTATTTTGAAGTTTCCAGTGCGGATTCCACGGCCATCCGGCCACCTATTCCATAAACATCCGGCCACTGATTCCACGATGATCCGGCCACCCATTCCACGCTCATCCGGCCACCCTTAAGGCAGGCAGCAACGCAGGATTATTCACTACCATCGACCTCTTTTATCGAAGCAGAGAGGTCGTCGTGGAGCGTTTATCCATGCGTAAAATTCGAGAAGTGCTACGTCTCAAATTCGAGGTCGGCCTATCTGCCCGCCAGGTCGCTGGAAGCTTGCAAGTAGGCCGAGCCAGCGTCGGTGAGTACCTCAATCGCTTTGCTGCCAGCGGCCTGACCTGGCCCTCTGCGCTGACTGACGCCGAG
>NZ_LKBY01000143.1:0-15600 GCF_002699915.1 Pseudomonas sp. ICMP 8385
CATGAAACGAACTCATAAAAACAGAGCCCGTTTCTATTATTGCTTGGCGGAGAAGTCAATTTCTTAACTGACTGGCATTAGGGCTTGCCCGCGATAGCGGTGGGTCAGTTGATAAGTATTTGACTGACCCACCGCTATCGCGGGCAAGCCCGCTCCCACATTTGTTTTGTGGTGTTCTACAGGCCAGTGATCAGATGCACCACCCCGCCCGCCAGCGCCATCACCGCCGTGATACCCGCCGCCTTCAGCGCCGCCTCGTCCACCCGCGCCGGGTCTTGTAACTGCACGCGGATGCGGGTCAAGGCCACCCGCTGCTGTGACTTGAGATTGCTCGCCCCACCCAACGCACTCAGCACCGCCGGCGCCAGCATCGCGTCAGCCGGCGGCTCGACAATCGCCGTTTCCGCCACCAGGTCCGGGGTCAGGGCTTTCCAGAATGCCCGCTGCAATTTCTCCAACATATTCAGTTCTCCACAACCCATGAGGTTTCCACAGTCGCCGCGTGGTATTGGTTCAAGGCTTCGCGCACCTGGGCGGCCTCTTCCAGGTTCAACACCTGGCGAGCGATCAGTTGGCAATCCGCCAGGTTCAGGTCACGCACCGTGGCCTTGATGCTCGGGATCAACGGCACGCTAACGGACAGCTCATCCACCCCCAGCCCGATCAGCATCGGCACCGCCAGCGTTTCGGACGCCAGCGCGCCACACACCCCCACCCACTTGCCATGGGCATGGGCGGCCTTGACCGTGGTGGCGATCAGGCGCAGCACCGCCGGGTGAAAGCTGTCGGCCTGGCTGGCCAGGCGCGGGTGGTCACGGTCCATGGCCAGGGTGTATTGGGTCAGGTCATTGGTGCCGATCGAGAAAAAATCCACATGGGGCGCAAACACATCCGCCATCAAGGCCGCCGACGGCACCTCGATCATGATCCCCAGCTTCGGCAGCTTGGCAAGCCCCAGGGCCCTCGCTTCCTCTTCCAGGATCTGGCGCGCCTGGCGCAGCTCCGACAACAGGCTGACCATCGGCAACATGATATGCAGCCGCGCCAGGCCCGCGCTGGCAAGGATTGCGCGCAACTGCTCGCGCAACAGTTCAGGACGCTCCAGGCACAGGCGAATCCCACGCAGGCCGAGGAACGGGTTGGTCTCGGCCGCCATCGGCACATAGGCCAGGGGTTTGTCGCCACCGACGTCGAGGGTGCGCACCACCAGATTGCGCTCAGGGCCCAGGGCACGGGCAATGGCACTGTAAGTGCCGGCCTGCTCCTCGGGGCTGGGCGCGCGGTTGCGGTCCAGATAGAGGAACTCTGAACGCAGCAGGCCAACGCCTTCGCCGCCAAGGCTTAGGGATTGCTCGACCTCCTGCAATGAGGCGACGTTGGCGGTGACTTCAACGTGATGACCGTCACGGGTGACCGCTGGCAAGGCAGCCTGGGCCACTTCACGCTGACGTCGCAGCATCTGCTGTTGACGCGCCGCCTCCAACTGTTCGATCGCGGCCAGGTTCGGCGCCAGGTGCAGCTCGCCTTTGTCGGCATCGAGCAGCACCTGCTTGCCGTTGACCAGCGTCAGCACCTGCGCCGGCGCCCCACACAGGGCCGGCAGGCCCAGGGCACGGGCGAGGATCGCCACATGGCTGGTGGCACCGCCGCCGACGGTGACAAACCCCAGCACCTTTTGGGTATCCAGACTGGCGGTTTGCGAAGGGGTCAATTGTTCGGCAATCAGGATCGCGCGTTCGGGCAGGTCCCAAGCGTGCTCCGGGATCCCCAGGATCAGTTTGAGTACGCGCTGGCCGACATCGGCCAGGTCCGCCGCACGCTCGGCGAGCAAGGCATTGCCCAGGCCCTGGAGCATTGCGGCAGTGGCCAGTGTGGCGCGGTTCCAGGCAAAGGCGGCACTCTTGCCTGTGGCGAGCAGGTCATGGGCGTGCTCCAGCAGGGTCGGGTCTTCGAGCAACTCTTGATGGGCGCGGAAGATCTCGGCCTGGGCACTGCCCTGCGCCTTGGCTTGCAGGGTTTGCAGCGCCTGGGTGGCCGCCAGCAGGCCGCGGTCCAGGGCGGCACGCTCGAGCGCCTCTGCGCCGCCGGTTTCGGGAATAGTCAACGCGGGCTCCGCCACCTGCACCACCTGGCCAAATGCCGAACCGGGCGATGCACATACGCCACGCAATACCGTCGCCGATGACAGCGGCGCGACCGCTGCAACCCCCTCGGCCATCCCCGCAACGGTTTCGCCATAGCCCGCCACCAACAACGCGACCAACGCCTGGATCGCCGCCGCCGCATCCGGCCCCGCCGCACTGACTTGCAAGGTATCGCCTCGCACCGTTTGCAAGCCCATGATCGCCACCAGGGACTTGGCGTTGGCGCTCTGGGTTTGCTTGTGCAGGCAGATGCTCGCCTTAAACCCCTTGGCCGCCTGGGCCAGCACCGCCGCCGGGCGCGCATGCAAACCGTTGGCATTGGGCAGCGTCAGGGGCTTGGAGAACAGGGCATCGCCCTCCTCCTCGTCATTGGCGGCGCGGACTAGCGGTGCCACACGCAGCAACGGTTGCCCGGTTTCCACCAGGCCGGCGTCCGTCGCCAGCAGCACAAATGGCTCGCCGCTGACCACCAGCATCAGGGTCAACAGGCTGCGGGCATTGAGCGCGATAAAGTCGGCATCAAATTCGATCAACGGCTGCCCCGCCTCGACCCGCTGGCCTTCCTCGACCAGCCGGGTGAAGCCCTTGCCCGCCAGGTTCACGGTATCCAGGCCGATATGCATCAGTACCTGCACGCCATGGTCGTCGGTGACGCTGACCGCATGCCCACTGTCCTGGATAGTGCTGATCACCCCGGCCAGCGGCGCGCAGAGAGTCTGCGAAGTGGGATCGATACACACGCCGTCGCCAATCAGGCGGCTGGAGAACACCGGATCCGGCACCTGGTCCAGGGGCAACAGCACACCCGCCAGGGGCGCCAGCAGTTCCAGGGGTTGAGTTGTGGTCATGACATCACCTGCTGTTGGGTTCTGTAAAAAACATGGGGCTGACTTAGTTCCAAATGTGGGAGCGGGCTTGCTCGCGATGGCGGCATGCCAGCTGATGCATTCGGTGGCTGATACACCGCTATCGCGAGCAAGCCCGCTCCCACATTTAGCTCACCTATAGCCAAGGGCCTATTTCCACCAGTATTCGACCTGCACACCAAAATTGGAGCCGTGCCGCGCGGTGCCGTAGGAGCCGCTGTCGGACAACGCCGAGCCCGCCGCCAGTTCATTGGCCGCGCGCTTGGCCGCTTCGTTCCAGGTGGCATAGGTGTAGTACAAACGCACCTCCGGCCGCGCCCAGAAATCCGGGCCCTTGGGCGACCAGGTCGGGGCGAAGGTGAATTTGCTGAGTTTGCGCGTGCCACCGCTGGCGTCGACCTGATCATGGCCCAGTTCGGCGACCAGCTTGAACTGCTCGCTGATGGCATAGGCCGGGCGTACACCGAGGGACATCCAGGTCTGGTCCTGGCTGCCGGGGCGCACGTCTTTCTGGTACACCGCCTCGACCTGGCCGCCAAAACGCGGGGTCACCTGCCAGTCGAAAAACTCCACCGCGCGGTAGCTTTTGCTGCTGCGCTCCAGGGCGGTATTGCCGGTGTAACCCAGGCCGGTGCCCGGTCCTTCGCCGTACTGCAGGGCGAACTTGTTCCTGCCCCCCAGAAACGGCTTTTGCACATGCTGGGCGGTCAGGGCCCAGCCACTGTGGGTGTCGCGCCCGCCCGCCGGTTCAATGTAGCTCAGGCCCAGCTCCAGCTCGCCGCCGGGGTTGGTCTTGAAGCCAGCGACGTTGAAGTCGTGACGGGTGGCATATTCCTTCTGGTACAGGTTGTCCTTGCGCGACAGGGCGTAGCTGTATTTCAGATCGCCGATCAGCACGTCCTCGATACCGCCGCCGGTGGCGCTCTGGTTCCAGTAGTAGAAGTCGGAAATATGGATGTCATTACGTTTGTAGTAGCGCCGACCGGCCCACAACGAGCCGCCGTTGAGGCTGGGCATGTTCGACCACTGCGCATACATCTGCGGCATGCGCGCCGAGCCGTTGTTCTCGCCCTGGAACTTCAGTTCGCGGTCGTATTTGTTATACAGCGAGGCCATGGCATCCACGCTCAGCACCGAGCCGTCGTCGAGGGTGAACAGGTCCTGGCGTAATTCCAGCTCGGCATATTGTTCGCATTCGTTGCCCAGGCGGTATTTGGATGGCGCGCCCGGCAGTTGGAAACATTGCTGCGGGCCGCTGCCGGTTGAGGTGCCGGCGCCGCTGCGCAGGTAGCCGGCAAATTCCAGGGCATGGGCCGCCAGGGGCAGGGTCAGGCAGGATGCGACGAGGCCCAGCTTTATTGTTGTTTTCATACAGCGCTCCATTATTTTTTCTTATTTTTTCCCTGTCGGAGCCGGTAAGCCGGCGCCTGAACAGGGGGGTGTTTCAGTCGGTCAGGTGCAGCACAAAAGACTCGTAAGGACGCAAGATGAGCGTGTCGGTGCGCACCGGGCAGTCGGGGTAGTTGCTGATCAGCAGGCGTTGCTCACTCGCCGAGCTGACCAGGTTGTTGGGGAGCTGGATTTCGCAGGGCTGGCCGTAGAAGTTGTTCAGCACCAACAGGCGCTCGCCATGGCCTTCACGCAGGTACGCCCAGACCTTGTCGTGGTCTTGCAGCAGTTGGCGGTAGACACCTTCTTGAATCAGCGGCTCAACGCGCCGCAAGGCGATCAGCGCACGGTAGTGATGCAGCACCGAATCCGGGTCATCCAGCTGGCTCTGGACATTGATCTGCGCCGCATTGGCCGGGATGCCGATCCACGGTTCTGCGCGGCTGAAACCGGCATGGGCCTGGCTGTTCCACTGCATCGGCGTGCGGCCGTTGTCGCGGGATTTCTGCATGATCGCGGCCATGCTTGAGGCCTCGGATTCACCGGCATCGCGCTTGAGGCGGTAGATATTCAGGGTCTCCACATCGCGGTACTGCGAGATGGTGTCGAAGCCTGGGTTGGTCATGCCCAGCTCTTCGCCCTGGTACACAAACGGCGTGCCCTGGAGCAAGTGCAAGGCCGTGGCGAGCATCTTGGCCGAGACCACGCGGTACTCGCCGTCATCGCCAAACCGCGAGACCACCCGTGGCTGGTCGTGGTTGCACCAGAACAGCGCGTTCCAGCCGCCACCGGCCTGCATGCCCAGTTGCCAGTCGGACAGAATCTGCTTGAGTTGCAGGAAATCGAAGTCGGCCCGCACCCACTTTTGCAGGTTGGGGTAATCGACTTTCAGGTGATGAAAATTGAAGGTCATCGACAGCTCTTTCGACTCTGGCCGCGAGTAGCGAATGCAATGCTCCAGGCTGGTGGAGGACATCTCGCCGACGTTGATCAGCGCGTGGCCCTCGAATACTTCGCGGTGCATTTCCTGCAGGTACTCGTGCACGTTCGGGCCATCGGTGTAGAAGCGCCGGCCATCGCTGTCGTCTTCAGGGAAATCCGCCGGCTTGGAGATCAGGTTGATCACGTCCAGGCGAAAGCCCCCCACGCCCTTGTCACGCCAAAAACGCATGAGTGTGTAGACCTCGGCGCGCACCCTGGGGTTGTCCCAATTGAGGTCGGCCTGGGTGTGGTCGAACAGGTGCAGGAAGTACTGGCCGGTCTGCGCCTCGTATTCCCAGGCCGAACCGCCGAACTTGGATTGCCAGTTATTCGGCTGGTCGCGCCAGATGTAGAAGTCGCGGTACGGGTTGTCGAGGCTGCTGCGCGCCTGCTGGAACCAGGGGTGTTCGATGGAGGTGTGGTTGACCACGATGTCGAGCATCAGCTTGATGCCGCACTTGGCCGCTTCGCTGATCAACAGGTCGCAGTCGGCCATGGTCCCGTAGCTGGGGTCGATGGCGTAGTAGTCGCTGATGTCGTAGCCATTGTCGCGCTGGGGCGAGCGCAGGAACGGGGTGATCCACAGGCAATCGACGCCCAGCCATTGCAGGTAGTCGAGTTTGTCCACGATGCCCAGCAGGTCACCGGTGGCGTTACCCGCATGGCTGTGGAAGCTTTTGGGGTAGATCTGGTAGATCACCGAGTGTTGCCAGTTTTGCATGGTGGGTTCCTTCAATTGAGTGTTGTAGCGGCCTTGCGGGCCTCATCGCGGGCAAGCCCGGCTCCCACAGTTGAAATGCATTCCTCTGTGGGAGCTGGCTTGCCTGCGATAGCGATCTATCAGGCGACGCGATAACCCGGCCGCACAATTTTCATGCTCAACCCACAGGTCAGCACAAACGGCACCACAATCGCGACGGCCATGCCGATCACAAAGCTTGGGATGTACTGCGGGATGATCGAGATAAAACCAGGCAAGCCGCCAACCCCGATGGCCGAGGCCTGGACCTTGTTCAGCGAGAGGAAAATGCTGCCCAGGGCCGAGCCGAGCAAGGCGGCATAGAACGGAAACTTGAAGCGCAGATTGACGCCAAACATGGCCGGCTCCGTGATGCCGAAGTAGGCAGAAATCGCCGAAGTCGACGCCATGCTTTTGTCTCGCGCATTGCGGCTCATGTAGAACACGCCGAGGGCCGCGCTGCCCTGGGCCAGGTTGGACATGACAATCATCGGCCAGATAAACGTGCCGCCCTGGGTCGAGATCAATTGCAGGTCCACGGCCAGGAACATGTGGTGCATGCCGGTGATCACCAGCGGCGCATACAGTAGGCCGAAAATCGCCCCGCCCACCATTGGCGCCAGGTCAAACAGGGTGACCACGCCTTCGGTGATCAGGATGCCGAGGTGCCGGGTCACCGGGCCGATGATCGCCAGGGCCAGCACGCCGGTGACGACGATGGTGGTGATCGGCACGACCAGCAATTGAATGGCGTTCGGCACCCGCGCCCGCAGCCATTTTTCAATCACGCTCATGACGTAGGCGGCCATCAGGATCGGCAGGATCTGGCCCTGGTAGCCGACCTTCTCGATCTGGAACCAGCCCAGAATATCGAAGTACGGCAGGCTCTGACCGTCGAGCCCGGCCACCGCCTTGCCGTAGTTCCAGGCATTGAGCAGGTCCGGGTGCACCAGCATCAGGCCGAGCACAATGCCGAGGATTTCACTGCCGCCAAAGCGCTTGGCCGCCGACCAGCCCACCAGCGCCGGCAGGAACACAAACGAGGTGTTGGCCATCAGGTTGATCAGGCTCCACAGGCCATCCAGCTTCGGATAGGCCTCCAGCAGCGTCTGGCCCTCGATGAACATGCCCTTGGCGCCCATCAGGTTGTTGATGCCCATCAGCAGGCCGGCAATGATCAGCGCCGGCAGGATCGGCATGAACACATCGGAAAACACGCGGACCAGGCGTTGCATGGGGTTGGTCTTGTCGCCACCGGCTTTCTTTACGTCGGCAATGGTCGAGGCAGCAAGGCCGGTCTGTTCGCGTAGGGCGGCGTAGACCTTTTCTACCTCGCCGGGGCCGATGACGATCTGGAACAGACCGCCGGTAAAGAACGAGCCCTTGACCAGATCGACCTGGTTGAGCACCGCACTGTTGACCAGGCTCGGGTCCTTGAGGGCCAGGCGCAGACGGGTCACGCAGTGGGCCGCTTGTTCAAGGTTGTCGCTGCCGCCGAGGCTTTGGAGAATCTCGCGGGCGATGTTGGGGTAATCGTGGCTCATGCTTGGTCTTCCACTTTAGATTCTTGTTATTGGCAGCATGCCGAGGGCAAAAGTACTCGTACAGACGAGTTAAAGCAATAACTCGTCTGTACGAGTTACAAAAATAGTCGCCCAGCGCTTTCCAAGGCCGATGGACAAAGCCCGCCGCTGCCACTAAGGTTCCTGCCTTGAACGCAAACGCGGCACAGAGCCTTCTCCATGAGTAAATACAACCAGATCTACACCGATCTGCTTGCCAGCATCACCACCGAACGCCTGCAACGCGGCACGCGCCTGCCTTCCGAAACCGAATTGATGGACACCTACCAGGCCAGCCGCGGCACCGTGCGCCGGGCCATCGAGCAATTGCAGGAGCGTGGGTTCGCGCAAAAGATCCATGGCAAGGGCACCTTCGTGCTGTCGCCCAACCCGATCGAATTTCAACTGGGCGGCATCGTCAGCTTCCACGAAACCCACGCCGACCTGGGCGATGACGTCCGCACCGAAGTGGTCGAATTCACCCAACTGCCGCTGGAAGGCTCGCTGCTGCAACATATCGAGGCCGAGCCCGGCACCCTGATTACCCGTATCAAACGGGTGCGGCGCATTGGTGGCAAACGGGTGATCCTCGATATCAACCACTTCGTCGCCGACCTGATCCCGGGCCTGGACCAGGCGATTGCCGAGCAATCGATCTACGCGTTTATCGAGCAGACATTGCAGCTGCAAATCAGCTACGCCCAGCGCATCATCGAAGCCCTGCCCCGCAGCAAGGACGACCAGACGCACCTGGACCTCGACGGCCAGAGCCATGTGATCGTGGTGAGCAACCAGACGTTTTTGCAGGACGGGCGGCAGTTCGAGTACACCGAGTCGCGCCATACCCTGGATAAGTTCTACTTCTCCGATATCGCCCGGCGTTAATTATCTACCCACCCCCACGCTGAAGCGCTTGGCATGCTCACCTCTCCCCCCTCAAGGAGAGCAACATGCCACTTACCGACACCTCCCCCGCCGCCCAGCAACAACTCCAGGCCCTGGCCCCCTTGGTGCTGGATGCCTGCCCGAACATGCAGGCGATGGCCATCGAGGCCGCCCGTGAGATTCTCGCCAGGCATGGCCTGGCAGACCTGGATCCCGACCATGTGTACTGGCATCGCTTCAACGGCAGCGTCAGCGACCCCGCGACCTTTACCGGCTGGAGCCACACTGAAAAACCCCAGCAATCGATGACCCTGACGCAGTTGGTGATTCACCGCTTCGAGGTGCATGACCAGGATAATGCCGACCTGCTCGACGGCGATGGCGGCTTCTACCGCGAGGGGCCCCAGGCGCGGTTATTCGACCAGCACAACGAAGTGCGGCTGTCCGCCAGTGCGGTGCTCAAGGATTTTTGGGCAATCAATTTCAGCGATCGCTACACCCGCCGCCTGGACACATTCTGGAGCGCCCACTTCGACGACTTCCGCACCCTGGCCAAGGTCAACTGCCTGGCCCAGGCCCTGCAAGCGCGACAGGCCGGGCACCTCAGCGCGGCACAGTTGCAGACGGTGATCCAGGCCCTCGCCAGCAGCCTGCCCTGGCCGCCAACCCTAACCGACTTGCAGGCCACGGCCCCCGCTGCCCACGGGCTGCGCGTGGCGGCGCTGGATATCGGCGGGCATATCGCCACGGATCTCCTACGCATTGTCGACGGCGATGGCCGGCAAATCCTCTATGTGCCGGGCGAGGCCCAGGCTTTCCACTGTTTCGAGACACCCGCCGACCTGCATTTCTGGCTGCTGAACCAGACCAACCAGCCGGACAACCGCGCACGCTTCATGACTCACTTCCCACTGTCGGCCCAGGTCCAGCAGGACGACACCGACGCCGTGACCTGGAAGCAGATGCTACTGACCCCCGTGCTGATCTATCGCACCGTCCAGGCCCTGGCTGGCACCCTGCCGCCAGACTGGGTGGACAAGGGCCTGTCCCACCAGCTCGACCAGTTGTTTATCGACTGGGGCACCTGGGATCACCACTTGATCAATCAGGCCGACCAGACGATTGAAGGTGATGCGTTCACCTGGCTGGCGCAATCGAGCCAGGCGCGCATGCGCAACGATGCGGATTTCTCCCTGCACAGCAATGGCGACCTGCGCAAGAAACTGTGGATCGGCTACCTGAATGCCTTTGGCCGAACCTTTGGCCCCATGGCCGTGGCGGGCTGGCCGGTAGCCCTGGTAGTGGTGGGCGCCAGCGTGGCCAATCTGGGCCTGAATATCGACCAGGCGCTCAATGGCAAAACCCCGGCCGAACGCCGCGCCGGGGCGCTGGGCGCGATACTCAGCGCCATCGACACCCTGTTCAACCTGGCGTTGCTCAAAGCCGATGGCGTCGTACCGGAAATCGCCGAAACACCCCAGACCCTGGTGATTGAACCCACTCGGCCCACCGTGACACCCGCGCGGCCAGAACCCAGCGTACCCGCCACCTACCAGACCAACCTGATCCTGGAAGGCGAAACCCTCAACACCGCGCCCGGTAAGTATCACCAGGTCTATACCCTCAGAACCTCCGGCGGTCTGCCGCAGCACGCTATCCTGCTCAACGATGAGGCGTATTACGTGCGCTACGAAGCCGATCCCAACGGCCGTGGTTACTGGGCGATCGTCGACCCCAACCACCCCCATGGTTTTTCCGGCTCGCTGCCGGTGTGCCTGAACGAACTCGGCGAATGGGAACGGGTGTCTGCCAGCAAAGGCCTGAAGGGCGGTGGCGGCAATTCCAGCAAGGCGTCACGCAGAACCGTGCCCTCCCATAGCGCGGAACCGATGACTCCAGCGTCCAACCCACTGCGCAGGGTCACCACGCCGTTCGATACCCCACCCTCGACCCGCCCGGAAATAAAACGGTGGGCAATGGGCCTGCCTGAAACCCACGTTCACAGCCGCTTCGGGCGCATTGACCGCTTCACTTTCTACTTTGGCGTCAGCCACGAAAAACTGCTGCAATCGGCAAAAGACTTCTTCAACGAACTGCCCTGGACCCGGCTTCCGGCGCGCCCGGACATCCCCGCCTTCGAGCCCGCTACGCCCTTGGATAAAGTGCTCGAACGCCTGCCCGACGACATACCGGGATACGTCATCGGGGAAACCCTGGACCGCGTCACCAGCACCCGCCTGGTACTCGAAAACATGCCCCACTTCGCACGCAAGGGCGTGAAAACCCTGTATTCGAGCCGCCTGCTCAACGACTTTGCCCAGGATGACTTGAACCTCTATTGGCGCACCGGTGAGATGTCCGAAGACCTGGAAAGCTACCTGGGCCGGCTGGGCACCGACCCGGCCGGCCAGTACAACGAACTGGAACTGGTCAAGACCGCCAGGGCCAACGGCATACGCGTGCAGGCCATCGACTGCGCCGCCCATTACAAGTCCCCCACCCCCACCCCCGACCTTGCAGAGCAAGCGATAAGCAACTACCTCGCCCATACCGTTATCCAGGCCGACCAGGCCTTGAATGGCGGCGGCAAATGGTTGCTGCTGACTGGCGCGAGAAACATCAATACCTTCAATGGTTTTGCCGGCATCAGTGAACTGGAAGGCGGTATCGGGCTGCGCGTCGAGGAAGTGCTTGCCGGGCAAGGCAACGATATACGCATCGACCCCGGCATCGACATTGATCGCGACAGCGCACCGGCCCATGCAGACGTGGGCGACAGCTTCGACACCTTGCATGCTGACCTGCGGGTGCAAGTGGAGGCCCCGCTGCTGCACAGGACGCTGGAGCAAAACCGGCGACTGCTGTTTCGCAAGGGCATGTACCTGATCGATGAAAGCCAGGGCCGCTACACCCTGCTGCATCACAGCCGGGCCATGGGGATCCTCTGCACTCCCATCAACCGGCTGGCCGATGGCAGCTTTTATATCGAGCGGCCGGCCTGGACTGCCGTGCATAACGTGCACTTCGCCACCCTGGAAAAGCTGTCCAGCGCGCTCACCAACATGGGCTTGAGCCTGCAGTGCCGGCTGCCCGTTTGACGCCACGGCGCGGCAGGCCATAAAACGCCTGCCGCTCACTGACTAACCATGACAGGCCCAGGCCTAACGTTGTTTAATCGACGTTTGACAAAAGCTGCGGCGAAGACAGGAAGAGCAGCGTGGCGCAATGCCCCATCAAAATATATTGATGGGATACTCTGTAATAACCCTGACCTCATTGAGGTTAGGTGCACCATCGCCACTGAAGCGATGCATCGCATAACGGACCTGCATTGAAAGGTCCTTGAACTGGCCCGCCTGAACTACATATTTAGCCCGAAAATCCTTCTCGCTCTGAGTGGAGGCATTGGCCAGATACCCATAACGGCCATTGGCATCCAAGTGTTTGCCGTCAATGTCGTAGCCATAAACATAACGCGCGCCGACAGAAAGCCCCGGGATACCAAGCCCTCTCATATCGTAATTATAGGTAAGCCCCCAAGATTGCTCATTTGGCGAGTTGAAATCACCGTACTGGGATGAGTTCGCCAAATATATCCCGTTGGTATAGCCACCGTCCGAGGTTTTAAGATAATCAAATGGCTGATCGCCACTGATCTTCTGATAAGCCAAGGTGATTTTATGGGTGTCATATGTATAGGTAGAGGCCAGCGACCAAGCCGTAACATTTATAGGTCCCGCAAGCGACGCACCTTCGTTCAATGTCCTATAGATATTAAAATCAAAATTCAATTGCTCTTTCGAGTTTATTTGAACGTTATGATTGGCGTTTGCGTAATACTGTCGCCATATATCTTCCACACGGGAGGCATACACCATAAGCTTGGTATTTTTATCATAGCGGTACTTCAACCCTACATAACTGACATTTCCACCTTCAACCCCAGCATAACCAGCGCTGAACCCGCCATCATGGCGAGTGCTGACATAGCCCTTGCTTGACGTGAAATACCCGGCATCCAATGAAACATTGTCTATCTCATCACTGGCTATATGCCAGCCCCTGGTGGTTATAGGAACCAGCCTGGAGTCGGGCATGGCAAATATGGGAGCATCAGGGCGAAGGTCGCCATATTTGAGGACTGTTTTAGACACACGCACTTTTACTGCCGCGCCTGCAGAACTGGATTCATCCCTGGGTTTCTCTCCATCCAGAGGAAACAGCCCCGAGCCCCTCGGCCCACCATCGAGCTTCAATACGGAGTAAGCAGAAGCATCAATACCTAAACCCACCAAGCCCTGAGTAAATCCCGATGTGTAGTCCAGACGAAATGATTGCCCCCAGCCCCTGGGATCAAGACCACCATTTTTGACATCACGATTGAAATACATATTTCTCAAGAGCAAATCGAGCGTGCTTTGTTCTAGAAACCCTTCAGTTTTTTCTGAGTTCTCTTCTGCACTTCCCGAGCCCGCAAAACCGAGCAAAAATCCAAATGATACAAAGACATACACCTTCTTCATTATTTTGCCCCTTGGTTTTTAACGTTATAAAAGCCAGCGCATAGGCCAAGGGCACTGTATTAAAAAAACACGACCAAACTCACAGATTGCAAAATTGTAATAACCTTGCAATTTTTTTGATATTCGAGTAACTCGCCGAAGCAGGTGGAGCCCTATGGTCCACTCGCTGTTCACGATTGAAATATTACTGTCGTTTTTAGAGCGTACAGTGCACCAGATCTTTAATCTGGATAACGTTTTTCCATATTGATTTCTGAATATAAACCCACCCACACACCCATTAAATTTTCAGCCATCTGCACAGCCTCCTGAGTGTCCCGTATGGAAAGCAGCTGGTTCGATGCGAATAAGGAGTAGGCATGAGCCAAAGGAAACCAGGTAATTCCAGCGTGGGCAGATCATCTAAAAAACCATCGTACGATGATAGGTATCGCTCTTTAGGGCCTGAGAACAATTACACTCACAGATTAAATAATTTTTTATCCCCCTCACGTTTGATCCTCCTGCCTGAATGGCATTTGCAAACCAAGAAGCATCTGCTTCGAGGCTTGGCCGTCGCATCATTTTTTTCGAGCATTGCACATGCCGATGAGCAACCTCTTCAGAAAGAAGATTATGCGCTGAAGTTCATGGTGTTCAACATCTGGAACAAGCAGACGAATTCAAGTATTTGGAGCAAAGATGCGCAGGGTAAGCTGACCGGGTTCTCTGACCCGATGAAAAATCTGATCAATACAGTCAAGCCTGATGTGGCGGTGTTTCCTGAGCTGGACAATAACCGCCCGCAAAAAGCGCTTTTTATAGAAAGCATGAAAAAGCAGTTGGAGATCGCCAATAAAAACAATAACAGCTATTTTGCGCCTGCTTTTCTGGGGACGGCCAACGCCGAAGGTGTAGCCACAACCGTTCGGGCCAACGCCACCGAAGTCCTGCCTGATGGAGACGTGGTGCTCCGTCCGGGCAACGGGTTTCCAAGCGTTATTGTTCATAATGAACACTCTAACTATTACGATGAGTCCACGCGTCGGGTGGCCGATAACCAGAAATATAACCAACGTGTAAAGCAGGCGTTGTTGCCCATGATCACCATGGGAGACTTTAATGCTGGAGATGTTTCTGAACGCGGGCTTTTGAGTGTCGAAGAGCAAAAATATTTACTCCAGAAACTGACTGCATCAAACCCGAAGAATCGATCGGAACTTTATCTGAACTTACTCAAGGAATACCCCCTTGACCCAGAAGCAGCCGAGGCGGTTCAACGCTATATCCAGGCCGGAGACAGCACCCAAAAAATACTTGATAGTTGGTTTGCCGACGAAAAGTATCCCGTGAAAAACAATTTGCCGGTGTCACTGAACATTCTGAAACAACAGAATCAGATGTTGGAGAATGAAAACAGTAAAGAGTTGTTTGAGCCACTGCAGGCAGGGGATGGAAGAACCACGTGGCCCAGCCTGAATGAGGTGGCAAGCCAAAGTGTCTGGCCAAGCTGGGGGAAGGTCAAAATTGATCATGTTTTTGCTTCGCGGCCTTTTGCCAAATGGATGGTGGTGGATGAGGCGGCAGAAAATACCGGGGTACTGACTCAACAATCCCAGTTTCAGTCGGGTGGCAAGCTTCAATCGCTTTCGGACCACGAGCCCGCTGCGGTTACGGTGCATTGGGCTGGGCCACAGCTGGAGACGTATCGAGCCATGGAAATGGGCAAGGAGACGGAAAAGCTACGCTTGATTTGGGGAGCGGATGCTGCGGCCTACGCTGGCAACGCCAAGACGTTTTTCCTCACACGTAACAATCAGCGTACCGATGTATACCTTGGACAGGTCGCTGACGAGAACGGTATTCCAACCTTGCAGGGCTTAACCCTGGCGCAGAAAAAATCGCGGCTTGATTGCTCAAGTAAAGACGCAGGTTTAAGCAAAGCCATCAGTAGTTATTGCATGGATGATCACTCGCGTTTTAGCGAGTCGGTGATCCAGGACGGTAAAACCCTGATCGTGGAAGAGGATCAAGCCCTGGGGGCAGACGCCAAGCGACTGGTATTGAACGATGGCCTGTTGAAGATTGTCGGGACCCAGATGAACAGCCTGGCAGGAACCGTGCATTTGAATGGCGCAGGCGGGGCTCTTCAAGTTGATGATGCACGCAACAATGTCAAAGTCGATGGGGTGATCAGCGGCACAGGTGATCTGATAAAGCTGGGCGCTGGCCAGGTAACGCTTAACGCCGCCAATACATACACCGGCAGAACCTTCATCGATGAGGGGCAACTAACTGTCAACGGCTCTATTGCCTCGCAAGCTATTGTTGATCGCAACGCCATGCTGACAGTCAACGGTGTGGTGGCGGGTGTTACTGTCAATAACGGCGGCCTGTTGCAAGTTAACGATGGGGCCCAGGTTGGTCAGGCCACGCTAGGGATGGTCTGAAGTAGCCATGTATTTCCCCGGCATACCACCTAGCGCAACTTTTAAACTCGCCAAATGATCAAAAAACAATCAATTCGACGAG
>NZ_LKBY01000144.1:0-13765 GCF_002699915.1 Pseudomonas sp. ICMP 8385
CTCGTCGAATTGATTGTTTTTTGATCATTTGGCGAGTTTAAAAGTTGCGCTAGGTGGTATGCCGGGGAAATACATGGCTACTTCAGACCATCCTTAGACAGTTCGATTATTGGGGAAAGCAATATTTCGACGAGGTTGAAACTGAACGTGGCCGTAAGGGAATGCGTAAGTGGCTAAAAGATTGCCGCCCCCTTTCTGGAACCGTCCGTGACTGGCTTCGTGGCCCCTGCCATCAGTTTGAGATCGATGCCACCATTGCGGACATTTATCTCGTGAACGGATACTCCAGGCGAATGCTCATTGGACGGCCGGTTGTGTACGTCGTCATTGATAGCTTTTCCGGCATGATCGTCGGTCTCTATATCGGATTAGAGGGCCCGAGTTGGAACGGAGCCAGGCAAGCGCTTTTCAACGCTTTCACTTCGAAGGTTGAGTTTTGCGCTACCAATGGGGTCACAATCGATTCAGAGGAATGGGCCTGTCATCACCTCCCACATCACATCTACGCTGATCGAGGCGAGATGTTGGGGAAAGCAGCTGAGGGTCTTGCCACTGGCCTGAATATCGAGCTGGGAATCGCTCCGCCTTACCGCCCTGACTGGAAGTCGATGGTTGAGAGCCGGTTCGGTATCCTGAACAACCTGACAGGCATCAGGTGGCTTCCTGGTGGTGTAGCTGCTAGGGAGAAGGAACGTGGCGAGCGAGATTACCGACTCGATGCAACGCTGAGCATTAAAGAGTTCACCAAGATTATCATCCAGTGTGTCCTTCACTATAACCGCTTCAACAGGCAGCCCGACAGGCTCACTCAAGAGATGATGAACGACGGTGTCGATCCGACGCCGTCAGGTATCTGGACTTGGGCATTAGAAAATGGTCATGTCGAACCAAACAATCATCCCGACGAGATGGTCTATCTCCATTTGCTTCCGCGTGAGCAAGCGACGGTGCAAAAGGGTGGTGTGCTATTCCGAGGGATGCACTATGTCTGTGATGTAGCGATCGAGAACAACTGGTTTGCGAAGGCCCGTAGCCGCGGGGTTTGGTCGATAGAGTGTTGGTATGACCCAAATTCCTCAGCACATATTTGGATTCGGGGAGACAACAAACAGTTCATCCGTTGCGATTTGCGTAAGTCTGATAGCAAGTATGCTGGTTATCGATCCGATGAGATTTTCGATCTGCTCGAAGCTTACCGCCAGACTCCACCGACTCATAAACGTGCTGAGCTGGAGAGTCGGATTTCGTTGCTGGAGGAAGTTAATAAAGTCGTCAGCGGTGCGATCGCTGAGCGAAATGATGAGCCAGCGCCTGCGACCAAAGCTGAGATGATTGGAAATATTCGTGAGAATCGCGCCGTTGAGCGCCTCAAGGAGCGTGAGACCGCCCATGTGCCAGAGGGTGTGAGGATTGAATCGCCTGTGCTCAAGACAGAGATCTCCCAAGATCGCTCAGAAAACTTTGCCGGCCCTCGCAGCGCTCAGGTTATCGATATGCTCAAACGCCTCCGCCCAGGACAAAACTCATGAAAGGCGCCCAAGTTTTCGCAAGCTACACGAAGCAGGCGATAGCGGACTACGCGGGAAATCCACTCATCGAAGCGCTGCCACCGATCTTCTCAGAAGAGGTGGCAATGCAACTAATCTCGAACTTCCCCCGTCCTGTTGATCCAGAAGAGCTGACCCTCGACCGATCGACTCGGGTTCACTGCATCGACCGCTTGAGAACGGTGGTCCAGCCTTTGTTGGTCCACATGGATCTGGAGTCCGTATTTTCATTGCTGGTACGACGTGGGTACGTCGGACGCAACCCGACCTCTCCAGACACTGTCAGACATCTTCACTCACTTTCGGGCGCACAGCGCTACCACGATGGATTCAAGTCCACTGCCGAAACGTTCAGTCTGGTTGGCCTTAGTGGCATTGGAAAGTCCACCGCACTCGAAGCCATTTTGAGTCTCTACCCTCAAACGATTCGCCACGAGCGTTATGAAGGAAAGCAGTTCGTTCATACCCAGATCACCTGGCTCAAGCTTGACTGCCCCCGAGATGGTTCGCTGGCAGGCTTCTGTCAGCAATTTTTCTATGCGGTCGGGCGAGCTTTAGGTGATGAGGATTACTACAAGCGGTATAGGGCTCGGAACATCAATGACTCGTTGCAACAAATGGAACAGGTTGCGAGTACATTTTTCATCGGAGCTTTGCTGATCGACGAACTTCAGAACCTGCACCTCGCGAAAACTGGGGGCAAGGACAACATGCTGAATTTCTTCCTCCATCTAGTGAACAACATCGGAATTCCTGTGGTGTTCATCGGGACAAATTCGATGATCAGCCTATTTTCGGACGTCATGCGCAACGCAAGGCGTTGCTGCGGCGTCGGGGTACTCGAATTTAAACGTTTTGAGAAGGACGATGACGAGTGGCGCATGCTTGTTGAAAACCTCTGGAGCTATCAGTGGTACCAGCAGCCGGTCGAACTGACAGAGGATGTGTTTGATGCGCTGTATGAGCATACACAAGGGGTCACCGACTTTTTGGTGAAGCTTTTGGTGCTCAGTCAAAGGTATGCGATCCAGAGTGGTTCGGAATGCGTTACCGCCGAGACAATTGCGTTGGTGAGCAACACCAAGATGCAGATATTGAAGCCAGCTTTGTCCGCTCTGCGAAGCCGAGATCCGAAACGGATGCGGCAGTTCGATGATTTGCTTCCGATTGAAGACCAACTAAGCGACATGATGGCGTTCGATGGTGTGGCTCGGCCGGAGCGACTGGCATTGCTGCGCAGTGTCATCAGTCGCAGCGACAATAGTGCTACCAAACCTAATGTGGCGGCCGTTAACCAAGTCAAATCGCAGTCACCTGCGGCGGTGGCGGTTGAGACCTCAGAGGCACAGGCGCTAAGTGAAAGTGAAGACTCCATTGAGGCGTTGAAGAGCGCCGGTTGGATAAGCAGTGATCTCTTTGAGTTTTCTCCGTTGTATCGGAAGGGGTGAATTAAGGGTGACGAAATGGGGCTCAAATTCCATTTCTTTCCGGCCGTTTTCCACGATGAGACGCTTCACAGCGTTCTCTCAAGATACGCCCGGCTCTGTGGCGTACGTAGTTGCGCAGCAGTTTTCGATGGAGCGCAGTCCGCGAAATGCTTTTCGCAGAACGTTGCTTTTCCATGTCGACTAGCTGAGCTTGTCGAGGCGCTGCCGTGTGATACAGGCTTATCGCTAGCCGCTGTCATAAAGCGCCATACGCAACTGCCCTACTACGAACCTTTTTTGACCCCGCAACAGGTGGGCGACGCCAATATCTTGATGGCGGGAAACGGCAAGGGGTTGATGCTAAGGTTGGGGTTAATCGCGAGCCGACTCCAGTTTGCTTCGAGAGTGCGATTTTGCTTCGACTGTGTCGAACAGGACATGGCCTGTGTGGGAGCAGCGTACTGGCACCGTGTGCATCAGCTTCCAGGCGTTTTGATCTGTCCCCACCATGGAACTCCGTTGAGGCTCCTTGATTACCGCTGGTTGAGCAGAAACTCTCGAAGAATGCATTTACCGGACGATGAGGACGTTCAGTCTCACTCCATTTCGCTAGAGATCCCTCAAAATCTACAAAGTGCTCTGCACGAAATAGCGCAGCGTTCGATGCAGGTGCTTGAGACCGATGTTCCGCCATTATGTCCTGATGCGATTCGCTCGGTGTTTCTGGATAGCGCTATTGCCTTGAAAATGGCTTCCGATACTGGTCGGCTGCACTTAGGCATTTTGGCGCGACACATGTCTGCATTCTTTGAGGGGCTCCCCTCCTCAGGGGAGTACTCGATACTGAGCAAGTCGTCTGCGGATATACCGGCGGCCTGGATTGTGAAGCTTTTACGTAAGCCGAGGGGCACCCATCATCCACTGAAATTCATCCTGCTGGCCTGTGCGCTCAAGGTCGACATGGAAAGGATACTGCGGCCAAACGGTCCTATTACCGAGTCGCTTAGTCGAACTGCCAATACCGAAACTCCCTGTGGACGAGCTGCCAACAGATCTCCAACCAATCGCTCAAGCACCAATGAGTATATGAGTGAGGCATCTGAAACGATCTGGACGCTGGCGCTCTCGGGGGCTAACGCTAAAACCATAGCGTCAGAAACAAGGAGCTCGGTTACATGCGTCTATCGAATGATACGCGCGATTTCGAATGGACCTGACCTATGGAAAGAGGCGAGGCTTTCGAAACTTCTGGTTGATAGGAGGAACCGATTTGACGGGGAATACAGAGCTCGCCTAGCTCATGAGTGTCGAGATTATGTGTGGCTTCATCGAAACGATCGGCAATGGCTGTCCGAGCTGACACAAGAGCCAGGTAAAGCCCACAGACCGCGCGGACAGCAGGCAGAAAGATTCAAAGACCTCGACCTTGCCAACGAAGTGGTTCAATGCGCTGAAATGTTACGAGCGCTTCCAGGTAAACCTGTCCGCATCTCACGGACAAAAATAGGCAGAGAGCTTCATGTGTTATCTAGGTTTGAAAAGCAGCTCAACAAGCTGCCGCACTGTGCGGCTGCACTGGCAGCCGAATGCGAAACCCTTGATGCATTCCATCGGCGGCGCCTGAGCTGGGCCGAGCGGAAGCTAAAACTTGACGGCAAGCCAATCACTCAATCAGCGCTGTATCGAACAGCGTGTCTCAGAAAACTCCAAATATGAGTGAATGCACCCTGATCCGCGTATGAATATTGCTCTGTAACGCCGTCGGCACAAGCCTCTATATATATGAGCTGTGCGTGGATTCGATGTGTGAATTTTGACGAGGCGTGCAGTGAAAGTATTTATATGTGTGGTGTATTGTATTTTGACTCTGGCGTAAAAACTGCTGTTTTCTAATAAAATAATTGCTGGCTGTTCGCTACTGTATGGCGTTCATTTTTAAAAATCCTTACCCGGGTACACGGTGATATGTGATAAAAGAACACCATCCACAGGACTCGCGTCCTACCAGAACCCACGTTAGAAGTCGGCTACTCATGTCCAGTATTCTGTTTTTCCCAATGTCTATGCCAGACGAGACACTATTATCTCGTATTACGAGATACCATTTTTTGTCCGGAAACAAAACCGAGGCAGAAACCTTTCGTGATCTTTTTGGCGTTGCGCCATTTCAGCTATCTATCATACCGAAGCAATTAGAAAACCTTGCTTCTCGATTGCCGGGAGTTAAAGAAAGCAACTTGGCTGAGTTGCTTGAGATTAACACTACGTTCCCAGCCTACAAACCTTTTATAGGATTATCAAAAGAACCCTCTAAGGAGTTTGACAAGGTTTTATCTGATGTCGCTCGAGTGCCTAGGAGAGAAGGTACGAGGAATAGCAGAGCTAAAATTTGCTTGGCCTGTGTGCAGGCCGACCTCATAGAGTGTGGCTACGCATATTGGCACCGAGCTCATCATGTACCGGGCGTTACAGCGTGCTGGCGACATGGTGAAGAACTTCTTCAATCTTGCCCTAATTGCTCTCATCCTTTTTATCGTAAAAACCGATTGTTACCGGGGTTGACCGATGATTGTGCTTGCGGGTGGAACGCTGTTAAACCTGCGAACCGCTCACTCGCCTCAAATGAAGAGCGCGAGTTTGCAGTTTTTGTAAATGATATTCTGCAACGCAATCTGCCATCGATAGATTATACGGTTTTGGCTGCTTGTTATCGGCGTCAAGCAAAGAAGCAAGGGTTTGTTCATGGGAACCTAATTGGCACAGCTAAATTATTTAGCAGTATTCGTGATAAGTTCAGCGATAAAATTATTTCAAAAATTGATTTGGCATACGCAGCTGGAATTCGAAGTCAATGGATTAGGCTATCGACAACAAGAGGTCAAATTGATATGCCGTTGGCAAGGCATCTTTTAATATCTCTCCATCTTTTTGGATGTGCAGAAAAGTTTGAGAAATGCTTGGCAGAAGAGTCTCTACTTGCTAGCTCGGCAAACCCGACGGTCCGTCTTAAAGAGAAAACTTTGCCAGAACATAAGAAAAAGGCTTATCGAGAAAAAATCTCAATGCTACTTGAAGTGAAGCCAGGCATTGGTATGGACTATCTTTGGGTAAGTGCTTATCAAGTAACCCGTTGGCTCAACGAAAACGATAAGGACTGGTTGTTGAGTAAAATTACAGGGAACGTAATGCAGAAGAGTAGTGCCGAGCCGGCGGTGAACGATGAGGACGAAAAATACGCAACTATTCTTATAGAGGGCGTTGAGAACTTGTACCGCATCACCCAAAAACAGGTGCGAGTAAATATCAGTAACATGCTTGCACTTTTGCCGCGAAAAGTAAGTAGGCAGCGTGCGACTCGTAAGTCTTTCCCGTTGTTGTCAGCTCAACTTGAACTTCAATTTGAGTCTCTTTGGCATTTTAGGTTGCGGAGATTTATATGGACGATGTCGGAGATCGCGAGGCTTAAGTTACCGCCAAACAACTCCAGCTTGAGATTATTGACAACAGTACCTCATGTGGCCTGCCAGGCTCTCATAAATCACTTCGAGTGGAATTTAGACAGCATGGTTAAGGACGGCATTAAGGTTGAGGTTATGCTTAGAAATACCGGCGTCTCGCGGCAATGGGAAGGGCCACTAGGTTATGATATTCCCATGGGTGGCAATGCATACATGGAGATGATCGCGTCCAATTCAAAGCCCCAGTAGATATTTTTATGGCGTGGCGCAGTTGCTCTGGATCCGGTGATTTCTGTGGCTTATTGCTGGGCGTTGGATGTCATTGTTAATACCGACGCCTATTGCGTATTGATCGGGCATTGGATGTGCACCGATAGCAGCGGTTTACGCATATACGGGATTTATGCCGCATACGTCGATTTCGCGTATTCAATGTCCGCAGACATCGGTATCTATCTCAACGTCGATTCAAGCATGAGCAGGGGAATTACGTCGCTAGCGCAATCCACTCCAGTGGGCTGCGTAATTACATAGGCTTGACCACCTATTTGCATTCGACTTGACCAGTTAGGCCGTGATTGATTGTTTCGCTGTACGTAGCCTGACTGACAAGATTTTAAGTGTGATAGAGAACCCTAACAGCCGCTTAATCCATTTGATTCAGTCTTGGTTGCAGCCATTGGTGTTAGCCACGGCATTTGATTCGTAGGAATGAGTCGCTCGACAATTGCGCAGTCGATCCAACGACCGTCAAGGCATGCATGTTTCTCGTAAACCCCGACTTGGCGGAATCCGCAAGCTTCGCACAGGGCGAGACTGGCGCGGTTAGATGTGAACACGCGAGAAAGGACTTTCCAAAATCCACGAGCTTCTGCCTCTTTAAGCAGCGCCTGAAGGAGATTCTTACCCAGCCCTTGGCCTCGCACCTCACGGCTCATGTAAATCGAAAAGTCAGCGATGCCGTCATAGCACGCGCGATTGCGGTAGTCACTAAGGCTCGCCCATCCGATGACCTTATCGTGCTCATCAAGCATCACCAGAACGGGATAACGATCATGAGCCTCAAGTCGCTCTAGCATGTCATCAGGGTTACGCGGAGTGGTCTCGAACGTGGAACTTCGTTCCGCAATCCCTTGGTTATAAATAGTGGCTATCGAGGTTGCATCAACTGGCTCAGCAGGACGGATACGCATGATCGGGTTCCATTATGTTGGTAGTAACAACGTTTGAATCAAAAAATGGAGATTCAATAGGCTTGCGTTGGATCTGAGCCACGCTCATTTGTGAGGCCGCAGCGTTTTTCGGTAGCTCGTGTAATCTGCCTGAGCAAGGTTAATGCTCCTTGCCTGGCTTCGGCTGAAAGGTTCTCGATCATTGTTATCTCTTCGGCAATGAGATCGCCCCTGATTTTTTCGTAGAGTTCCCTGCCCGCGTCCGTGGCCTGGATCTTCACGGCACGGCGGTCTTCGTTATCCTCAGCGCGTGACACATACCCCTTGCGTTCGAGCGCATCGATTACGCGGCTTGCCGTGCTTTTGTCTAAAAACATCTTTTCAGCCAAGACCTGAAGCCGCATGGCTCCTTTCTTGACCAGCGTTTCGACCGCGTAGCACTGGGTGACTGAAACGTCGTAGCAGCAAATCCGATCTCTATCTCGAAACTGGTAGACACGGACGAGCTGATTCAACGCCTCGTACAGATCCTCGGCATCCTGGGACAACTGGTCTTTTTTCCGCTTCGGCATAATCGTCACAAATTCGTTGTTAGCCGCAACAATAATCTGGGGGATGCAGATCGTCAACAAGCCTCCGCTGGCTGATGACAGGAAATCTGTCGCACTAGCATGTTGTGCCCAACAGCCAAAAAAGAATTCAGCAAGTGAGCTTTGTGGCCCAATCCTGGCACCTCTTAGTGTTGGAAAAATTCGGCCCAATGCTGCTGTTGAACTTGCTGTACTGGTTACAGCTGATTTGCGTTGTGATCAGCTCGTCTTCCGACGAAAAGTCGTCCGACGATCTGACGAGCGCTGCCCTTACACGCTGGTGACCGGCGACGCAAAAATATACGCTTTACCGAATATGCGATAAATCATATATTCGATTCAACGTATGTGTCGAGATTGCCATGTCTGCCCCAATCAAAGTGCTTTTCATCTGCGTTGCCAACTCTGCCCGCTCCCATTTAGCAGAAGCATTGCTTCGGCACACAGATCCGCGTTTTGCCGCTTACAGTGCGGGCTTGGAGCCAACCAGCGTCGACCCGCGTACTGTCGCTGCTCTGGCCAATGTCGACGTAGATGCATCCGGACTGCATAGCAAATCCATTGATGAGCTTCGCGACGAAAAATTCGATTACGTCATCACGCTGTGTGACAAGTCCGCACGGGAATGTGCATGGATGCCCGTCGCTGGCGAAGTCATCACTTGGGATTTCGCAGATCCGGTCACCAGCGATCATCCCGACGCGTTTCGCCACACACTTCATGACATCCATGAGCGCATTAAGCTCTTCGTCTTGGTCAAGACAAAACACTTGGAGGATCTATGACAGAGCCTATGAATCCCACGGCACTATTCAAGTGCTTGGCAGATGACACTCGAACCAAAATCACACTGCTCATCGTGAGCGAAGGAGAGCTGTGCGTATGCGAGCTTACCGCTGCGCTCGACCAGAGCCAGCCCAAGATTTCTCGCCACTTGGCGCTGCTTCGTTCAGCGGGACTGCTGATGGATCGTCGTCAAGGCCAGTGGGTTTACTACCGCCTGAATCCCGGCCTTCCTAGTTGGGTGAGTGCAATTCTGAAGGACGTCGTGGATGCGAATCAGGATTGGCTAGATACCGAAGCCAAACGACTAAGCGACATGAATGCTCGTCCTATCAACCAGCTCGTATGTGGCTGATCTGCTTCCAAATCGAGTGATTGAAATGTTGATTGCCGTACTGATCTTTATTGCCACCATCGTCCTGGTGATCTGGCAGCCCAAAGGGCTGGGTGTTGGCTGGAGTGCAACCTTTGGCGCTGTACTCGCGCTCTTGACTGGAGTGGTCACTCTTGCGGATATCCCCGAGGTGTGGCACATCGTTTGGAATGCCACTGCAACGTTCATCGCGGTGATTATCATCAGTCTTCTGCTCGATGAAGCCGGCTTTTTCGAATGGGCAGCATTGCATGTCGCACGCTGGGGCGGAGGCAGCACTCGTAAGCTATTTGCTTTCATCATCCTACTGGGTGCTGCGGTATCAGCATTATTTGCTAATGATGGTGCGGCATTGATTCTCACGCCCATCGTGATCGCAATGCTATTTGCATTGCGCTTTTCGCCCGCTGCCACCCTCGCATTCGTCATGGCGGCCGGTTTTATCGCTGATACCGCGAGTTTGCCTCTGGTAGTTTCGAATCTGGTCAACATTGTCTCTGCGGATTACTTCAAGATTGGGTTCAGCGAATACGCATCCGTCATGGTGCCGGTGAATCTGGTCAGCGTTGCGGCTACGCTGGTGATGCTGATGTGGTTCTTCCGCAAGGAATTGCCCAAGACTTACGAACTTGCTCAGTTGCATCATCCTAAAGAGGCGATACGTGATCGTCCGACTTTCATAGCAGGCTGGTGGGTTCTAGCTCTGCTGCTGGTCGGTTTCTTTGTCGTCGAGCCTCTGGGCGTGCCGATCAGTGCCATTGCGGCTGCCTGCGCATTCATTCTTTACGTCATCGCGGCCCGTGGACACGCCATCGACACCGGCAAGGTGCTCAAGGGCGCGCCATGGCAGGTGGTGATCTTTTCCCTGGGCATGTATCTGGTCGTCTACGGCCTCAAGAACGCCGGTTTGACCAACCACATCGCCCAGATCCTGAATGTATTTGCCGGCTACGGTGTCTGGGGCGCGTCCTTGGGTACGGGGCTGCTCACAGCCTTTCTGTCTTCAATCATGAACAACATGCCCACTGTCCTGATCGGTGCCTTGTCCATTCATGCTGCCGAAGTCGATGGCGTCGTTCTTCAAGCAATGGTGTACGCCAACATCATTGGCTGCGACCTGGGGCCGAAAATCACTCCCATCGGTAGCCTGGCCACGCTCTTGTGGCTGCACGTGCTGGCCAAAAAGGACATCACGATCAGCTGGGGTTACTACTTCAAGACCGGGATCGTGCTGACCTTGCCCATCCTTATCGCCACCCTCTGCGCCCTGGCATTGCGCCTCAGCTTCTGAATCAAGGAATCTACTGATGAAAGTCTTGTTCATGTGTACCCACAACAGCTGCCGTAGCATCCTCTCCGAGGCACTTTTCAACCACCTGGCGTCAGAGGGCGTGGAGGCGGTCAGCTCAGGAAGCTTTCCCAGCGGTCGAGTGAACCAAAGGGCATTGCAAACGCTGGAGGCTGCGGGCATTTCCACGGCAGGCTTGAGCAGCAAAGCTTCGGATATTTTTGAAGGCTCTCCACCAGACATCGTGGTAACCGTATGTGACCGGGCAGCGGGTGAAGCGTGCCCCATCTTTTTCGGGCCAGCCTTGAAGGCCCATTGGGGTTTGGCCGATCCGTCGGAAGCCACTGGGTCGGAGATCGAGATCACAAAAGCGTTTGACGCCACTCTCGCCAAAATTCGCGAACGCGTGAGCGCGTTTCTTGCGCTGCCGTTGAAAACCATGAGCCCTGATCAGCTCAAAGCTGAACTGAACCGTATCGGTTCGCTTTGAAGAGCAATGGAAGTTGTGCCTACTTGGCGCATCCCTAGGAGTTTGTATGCAAGATACGCTGCCGAATGTCCAAGCCGAGCTGCTTGACATTCCAACCCTGGAGCAACTGGCGCCTCGCACGTCCTCACTCCATAAACCTCGAATCCTTCTTCTGTATGGGTCGACACGAGAGCGATCCTTCAGCCGGTTGGTGACCCAGGAGGCCGCTCGACTTCTGGAGCAGTTTGGCGCTGAAACAAAGATATTCGATCCGTCGGGCCTTCCGCTGCCGGATGATGCACCCGACACCCACCCCAAAGTCGCGGAGCTGCGCAAACTGATGCAATGGTCGGAAGGCCAGGTGTGGTGCTCTCCTGAGCGACACGGCTCCATGAGTGCGGTTTTCAAGGCTCAGATTGACTGGGTTCCGCTGGCGATAGGTGCTGTACGACCTACGCAAGGAAAGACCCTTGCGGTGATGCAAGTCTGCGGCGGCTCGCAGTCCTTCAACGTAGTTAATCAGCTGCGGGTACTGGGGCGTTGGATGCGCATGTTCACCATCCCAAACCAATCCTCAGTAGCTAAGGCCTTCACCGAATTCGATGAGACGGGCCGGATGAAGCCGTCCTCGTACTACGACCGTCTGGTCGACGTGATGGAAGAACTGATGAAGTTCACGCTGTTGTTGCGTGATCGCCAAGATTACCTGGTTGATCGTTACTCCGAGCGTAAAGAGTCCGCTGGGGAGCTATCCGAACGCGTCAACCAGCGATCCATTTGAGCCTCTCAACAGCGAGACATCAGATATGAATCAGATCACGATTTATCACAACCCGGAATGTGGCACTTCCCGCAATACCTTGGCATTGATCCGCAACAGCGGTGAAGAGCCAACGGTAATTGAGTACCTGAAAACCCCACCTGATCGGCCAACGCTAATCAGGTTGATCAAGGATATGGGTATAGAGGTGCGGGCGCTCCTCCGTATCAAAGGCACGCCGTACGAAGAGCTTGGGTTGGGCGATCCGTCACTTGCCGATGACCAGCTCATTGACGCCATGATGGCTCATCCCATCCTGATCAATCGTCCCATCGTCGTGACCCCCTTGGGGGCACGCCTGTGTCGTCCGTCTGAGGCTGTCCTCGACCTGCTTCCACAAGAGCAGCGCGGCAGTTTCGTCAAAGAGGACGGACAGGTCGTTGTGAAAATTGATGATCTGGGCCGTAAAGTCTGATCCCACGTAAGCGATACGCAGCAAACGTAGGGGGGGATGGTGGTGAGTCATAATCCGAAATTTGATGTCGTGGTTATTGGCGGCGGCCAATCCGCGCTTCAACCCTCCGCTCCTCGTGCTGATGAATGGCATAGATTATGATACTGTATACATATACAGTTATTGGGTTCGTGCAGCCTTACTGATCGGTAGGTATTGGAGCCCTTCGGTGATATCTGATATCGAGATAAGCCCTGAAGTTTGCTGGGTAAGGTGCTATTTTCAGTGATTCCATATTGATACTATCGGAACGGAATTCGACCTATGATTACGCTGAAAACTGCCATTATTCACAGCTTCAAGAAGCTGGCCAAGACCAGTTTTATCTCCGAGGTGGTCAAGAAGGATGTGGCGCTCGATACTGAAAATCCCGCGTTGCATTTTCTGGTCAATGGTATCCACGGCCTCATCGGCAAAGAAGGCAACAGCGTGGTCTACGGCCAGTTTGCCGATGATGACCGTCAGGGACCGTTTCCAGAGCGCTTCACCGCGTTCGTAGAAGTACAAGATGATGAAGCGCGATTTATCGACTTGACCCACTTGGCAATGGACCAGTTGGTGGAGCAAGCCGGTAATCAAGTCTTATCGACCGGTGGACACATCCTTTGCGCTCAGTACACCGCAGGTGCAACCGACTTTTTCCTGGTCGCCAGCATGAAGGAACGCGGCGGTATACAGCTGGACGAGAACTATGTGCCCAAGGAAATTCAAGAGGTCGATCTCAACAAGGTTCAGCAGGCCGCCAGGATCAATTTAGCGAGCTTCGTGGCCATAAAGGCTATGGCTGCTGCGGCCGCTGCTGCGCCTGAGCAGAATGAAGATGACGCGGAGGATGAAGTGGATTCAACCTACCTGTGCTTCATCAGCCGGGGCCGTGATAGTCAGGCATCCGATTATTTCATCTCTGCACTGGGATGCGCGAAAGGAGTAGCTTCCGGACGCGCTACCAAAAATGCCATTGATAACGTTGCACGGTTTTTTCGCGACAACAAAACGTTAAAAGGCTTTGGTTACAAGGCCAAAGAGGCGGTGATCAAGTATCTGGAGGAGCAGTTGGCCGCAGGCAAATCTGCGCGCTTGGACGCTATCTGCCACGTCGCTGTCGCACACGTACCCGCTGACTTAGTGGATGAAATTGTTGGGCTGAAAGACTATTTGAATAGCGAGAAACATAAGGTGCCAGACGACTTTACGGTCAATGCGAAATCGCTGAAAGAGAAGACCCGTATCAAGGGGGACGCGGCTAACTGGTCGTTGCAATTCGAGCGTGGAGCGTTAGGCTCTGTACGTAAAGTATTGTCGCAAGCACCGCATAGCGCAGGCCAATGAGACCATCGCCGCAAAACTTGTTGCGAGCTTGTCGAAGCGCGTCACGATGCGACGG
>NZ_LKBY01000145.1:0-13615 GCF_002699915.1 Pseudomonas sp. ICMP 8385
CGCTACGAGGCTCTGCGCGAGAGAGGCAAGAGCGCGAAAGTCGCGCTCATTGCCTGCATGCGGATACTGCTTATCAGACTGAATGCCATGCTGCGTGACGGCACCGAATGGAGGTGACGAATGGCATGTTGAAGACAGTTGCTCATTGCCTGCATGCGGATACTGCTTATCAGACTGAATGCCATGCTGCGTGACGGCACCGAATGGAGGTGACGAATGGCATGTTGAAGACAGTTGCTCCCACATTTATATGGGCACACGCCTTAACGTCGTGTCCTGCCTGAAAAATTTTTCTGGTTATATAAACATTCTTAAATAGTATTTTTAAGAATATCCGCGCTTATCTACTATCGCCCTCACGCCGCAAGCAGTGCCGCCACTGCCAGGCACTTCTCATTTCAGGAGCACGACCATGAGCGCATCTCTACGCAGCGTTGACGGCCAGGACGAAGCAGCCATTTTGCGCGAGATCCAAAGCGCATTGCGTGACCTGCGTTTTGGCGCAGTGGAAATCACCGTACACAACGCCCAAGTGGTGCAGATCGAACGCAAAGAGAAATTCCGCTTGCAGAGCCCGGGCAACAAGCCGAGCTGAGCCAACACGGCGATTCGATTGCAGGGCCCGTACTAATAAGAAAAGCCAACACCCAAGAATTTCAGGAGCTTGTCTATGTCGTCGATTCGCCGTTATGCCCTGGCCGCCCTGGCCGCCCTGGCCAGCGCTGTGTTTGCCGGTTCCGCAGTGGCCAAGGATTACGAGCTGCTTAACGTTTCCTACGATCCGACCCGTGAGCTGTACCAGGAGTACAACGCCGAATTCAGCAGTTTCTGGAAGAAGGCGCACCCTGGCGACAATGTGAAGATCCAGCAGTCCCACGGTGGTTCGGGCAAGCAAGGCCGGGCGGTGATCGATGGCCTGCGCGCCGACGTGGTGACCCTGGCCCTGGCCGGCGACATCGACGAAATCGCCAAGCTGGGCAAGACCCTGCCAGAGAACTGGCAGACCCGCCTACCCGAAGCCAGCACACCGTACACCTCGACCATCGTGTTCCTGGTACGCAAGGGCAACCCCAAGGGCATCAAGGACTGGGGCGACCTGATCAAGCCGGACGTCTCGGTGATCACACCAAACCCGAAAACCTCCGGCGGCGCCCGCTGGAACTTCCTCGCGGCCTGGGCTTATGGCCTCAAGGTCGGTGGCAGCGAAGCCAAGGCCCAGGAATACGTGAAAGAGCTGTTCAAGCACGTGCCGATCCTCGACACCGGCGCACGCGGTTCGACCATCACCTTCGTCAACAACGGTCAGGGTGACGTGTTGCTGGCCTGGGAAAACGAAGCGTTCCTGGCCCTCAAGGAAGAGGGCGGCGCCGATAAGTTCGACATTATCGTGCCGTCCCTGTCGATCCTCGCCGAGCCGCCCGTGGCCGTGGTCGACAAGAACGCCGAGAAGAAGGGCAACAGCGAAATCGCCACGGCGTACCTCAACCACCTGTACAGCCCGGCTGGGCAGGAGATCGCGGCGAAGAACTTCTACCGCCCGCGTGACAAGGATGTGGCCGCCAAATACGCCCAGCAGTTCCCGAAACTGGAGCTGGTGACTATCGACAAAGACTTCGGCGGCTGGAAAACTGCCCAACCGAAATTCTTCAATGACGGTGGCGTGTTCGACCAGATCTACTCGGCGCAGTAAGCCACACTACTGCCAGGCGCGAGCTTTGTGTGGGAGCCGGGCTTGCCCGCGATAGCATCACCGCGGTGTAACTGACACACCGAGGTGCCTGCATCGCGGGCAAGCCCGGCTCCCACAAAGGTTTGCTCCGGCAGTGGTATCTACCTGTTAACCAAGGACTTTTATGTCGCGTCGTATCTCCCCCGTCATACCCGGCTTCGGGCTGACGCTGGGCTACACCTTGGTGTACCTCAGCCTGATTGTGCTCATACCGCTGGCGGCCATGTTCGTCCATGCCGCCCAACTCACCTGGGATCAGTTCTGGGCCATCATCTCGGCGCCGCGGGTCTGGGCCGCCTTGAAGTTGAGCTTCAGTACCGCCCTGTACGCCGCGTTGATCAATGGCGTGATCGGTACGCTGCTGGCCTGGGTGCTGGTGCGCTACACCTTCCCCGGGCGCAAGATTATCGACGCGATGATCGACCTGCCGTTCGCCCTGCCCACCGCCGTGGCCGGTATTGCGCTGACCGCGCTGTACGCGCCGTCCGGCCTGGTCGGCCAGTTCGCCACCGACATGGGCTTCAAGATCGCCTACACCCCTTTGGGCATCACCCTGGCCCTGACCTTCGTCACCCTGCCCTTTGTGGTGCGCACCGTGCAGCCGGTATTGGCCGATATCCCCCGGGAAATCGAAGAAGCCGCCGCCTGCCTGGGCGCCAAGCCCTTGCAGGTGTTCCGCTACATCCTCGTGCCGGCGCTGTTGCCGGCCTGGCTGACCGGGTTCGCCCTGGCGTTCGCCCGTGGCGTGGGTGAGTACGGCTCGGTGATTTTCATTGCCGGCAACATGCCGATGAAAACCGAGATCCTGCCGCTGCTGATCATGGTCAAGCTCGACCAATACGACTACACCGGCGCTACCTCCATCGGCGTGCTGATGCTGGTGGTTTCCTTTGTCCTGCTGCTGCTGATCAACTTGCTGCAGCGGCGCATCGAACACCCCTAAGGAGGCGCGGAATATGTCCCAATCGTCTATTTGCGCCGCGTCTTCGGCCAACGCTGCCCGCCGTGGCAGTGCGGTGTCACGACGTATCCTGATCGGCCTTGGCTGGCTGATCTTCGCCCTGTTTTTGCTGTTGCCGCTGTTTATCGTGGTGTCCCAGGGCCTCAAGCTCGGCCTCGGCGCGTTTTTCGCCGCGATCTTTGAGCCCGACGCGCTGTCGGCCTTGAAGCTGACGGTGATTGCCGTGCTGATCTCGGTGCCGCTCAACCTGGTGTTCGGCGTCAGTGCGGCCTGGTGCGTGAGCAAGTACTCGTTCCGTGGCAAGAGCATGCTGGTGACCCTGATCGATTTGCCGTTCTCGGTCTCGCCGGTGATCGCCGGCCTGGTCTATGTGCTGATGTTCGGTGCCCAGGGCTTCTTCGGGCCGTGGCTGCAGGATCACGATATCCAGATCGTGTTTGCCTTGCCGGGCATCGTGCTGGCGACGATCTTCGTCACCGTGCCGTTCGTGGCCCGTGAGCTGATCCCGCTGATGCAGGAGCAGGGCACCCAGGAAGAAGAAGCCGCGCGCCTGCTGGGCGCCAATGGCTGGCAGATGTTCTGGCATGTGACGGTGCCGAACATCAAGTGGGGCCTGATCTACGGCGTGGTGCTGTGTACTGCGCGGGCAATGGGTGAGTTCGGCGCGGTGTCGGTGGTGTCCGGCCACATTCGCGGCGTGACCAACACCTTGCCGCTGCACGTCGAGATTCTCTACAACGAATACAACCACGTCGCCGCGTTTGCGGTGGCGAGTCTGTTGCTGATCCTGGCGCTCTTCATCCTGCTGCTCAAGCAGTGGAGCGAGAACCGTATTAATCGCCTGCGCGCCAGTGCGGCTGAGGAATAAGTCATGTCGATCGAAGTCCGTAACGTCAGCAAGAACTTCAACGCCTTCAAGGCCCTGGACAGCATCAACCTGGATATCCAGAGTGGCGAGCTGGTGGCTTTGCTGGGCCCCTCCGGCTGCGGCAAGACCACCTTGCTGCGCATCATTGCCGGCCTGGAAACCCCGGATACCGGCAGTATCGTGTTCCATGGTGAAGACGTCTCCGGCCACGATGTGCGGGATCGCAACGTCGGTTTTGTGTTCCAGCACTACGCGCTGTTCCGCCACATGACCGTGTTCGACAACGTCGCGTTTGGCCTGCGGATGAAACCGAAAAAGCAGCGCCCGAACGAAACCCAGATCGCGGCCAAGGTCCATGAGTTGCTGAACATGGTGCAACTGGACTGGTTGTCGGATCGCTACCCGGAACAACTCTCCGGCGGCCAGCGCCAGCGCATCGCCCTGGCCCGCGCCCTGGCGGTGGAGCCCAAGGTGCTGCTGCTCGACGAGCCCTTCGGCGCCCTGGATGCCAAGGTGCGCAAGGAACTGCGCCGCTGGCTGGCCCGCCTGCACGAGGACATCAACCTGACCTCGGTGTTCGTGACCCACGACCAGGAAGAAGCCATGGAAGTCGCCGACCGCATCGTGGTGATGAACAAAGGCGTGATCGAGCAGATTGGCTCGCCGGGGGACGTCTATGAAAACCCGGCCAGCGATTTCGTCTACCACTTCCTCGGCGACTCCAACCGCCTGCACCTGGGCGAAGACCAGCACCTGCTGTTCCGCCCCCACGAAGTGTCGTTGTCACGCCATGAACTGGCAGACCACCACGCTGCGCAAGTGCGCGATATCCGCCCCCTGGGCGCCACCACGCGGATCACGCTGAAGGTCGAAGGCCAGAGTGAACTGATCGAAGCCGAAGTGGTGAAGGATCACGACAGCCTGACCGGGCTGGCGCGGGGCGAGACGTTGTTCTTCAAACCCAAGGTCTGGCAAAAAGCCTGAGTCTCTGGCCTGCACCAATCACCTGTAGGAGCTGGCTTGCCTGCGATGCAGACACCTCGGTGTATCAGTCACACCGCAGTGATGCTATCGCAGGCAAGCCAGCTCCTACACAGGTGTGTGTCGAGCGAGCGCGCGCACCGGCCCCGCCCGCTCTTCAATCTGCCGCTTGAGCCCATGGCGCAAGCCCAGCAGAAACGCCAGTTCCGCCACCACAAACAACGGCCCGACGATCAGCCCGGACACGTCATCGACGAACGCAGGCTTGCGCCCTTCGTAATAATGGCCGACAAACTGGATCACCCAGCCCGCCACAAACAGGCCGATGCCGCTGCTGAGCCACACCAGCGTGCTTTGCGCCGCCAGCACATGTCCAGCCCAGACCGACAGGCCCATCAGCACACTCATCAACACCCCCAGCGCCAGTTCCAGGCGCAGGTAGAACCCTGCAGAAAACAGCGCCAGCAGCACCGCCGGCGATAGCCACAGGCCGGCCACCTGCCATTCGGGGCGTGACAGCAGCACGGCGACGGCCACCACTATCATGGGGATGCCGATAAAGTGGCTGGCGATGTTGCGCGGGTCGCGGTGGTAGGCGGCGTATTGGCTGAGGTGGTCGACGAGGCTTTTCATTGTTATTCCTCCTGTAGGATGCTTGATCATGCCCTGTAGGACTGCGACAAACTGTCAACTGGGCGACAATCTTTGGAGTTCTCATGGACGCAGAGTCTTGGCATGGGCGGCTGTCCAGTGGCCACTGGTATCGCCATCTGCCCGCTCCCTTGCAGCATAGCCTGCTGGCCCATGCCCGCGTGCGGCAGCTGACGGCGGGGCAGGTGCTGTTCAAGCGCGGTGATCCGCCATGTGGCTTGTATGCGGTGCTCGATGGCAGCCTGCGGATCAGCGCAGTGAACGAGCAGGGCAAGGAGGCGTTGTTGAGCCTGGCGCAAGCGCCCTTCTGGTTTGGCGAAATCGCCGTGTTCGACGGCCTGCCACGCACCCATGACGCTTGTGCGGTCGGGCCTTGCACGCTGTTGCAGGTGCCGCAGCCGGCGATGTTGCAACTGCTTGCGCAAAGCCCGGCCTATTGGCGGGACATGGCCTTGTTGATGAGCCAGAAGTTGCGCCTGACCTTTATCAATATCGAGCAGTTGAGCCTGGCCCCCGCGTCGGTGCGGGTGGCCCATCGGTTGTGGATGATTGCCGAGGGGTATGGCGAGATCGACGGCTCGCGGCGCGTGGTGCAACTGGCGCAGGAGGATCTGGCGGCGATGCTGGGCGTGTCGCGCCAGACCACCAATACGCTGCTCAAGGCGTTGCAAGAGCAGGGCGTTGTGCGGTTGGGGTATGGGGAGATTGAGATACTTGATGTGCTGCGGTTGCGGGAGATGGCGCAGGGGTAGGCGGTGCCTGTAGCGGCCCTTTCGCGAGCAAGCCCGCTCCCACATCCGACCACATTCCAAAGAATGTACTCGGTCAAATGTGGGAGCGGGCTTGCTCGCGATAGCGCCCTTCCAGGCACTACAAAACCTCAGTCCGGCTGAAACGGCGAAGCACTCAGCACCACCCCGGTCTCCTCCACATACTGCTGCCAATGGCCAATCAAGGTCGCCAGTCTTTCCGGCTGGCTCAACGCCAAATCATGAATCTCCCCAGGATCGCGCCCCAGGTCATACAACTGCCAGGTCGCCGGCCCCACGGGCCCTGGGATGTACACCGCCTTCCACTGCCCCTGGCGAATCGCCCGGCGGCCGAACAGCTCCCAGCCGGTGACGGTGTGCTCGTCATGCACCTGCAAGGTCTCCCCGGACAAAAAGCCCAGCCACGACTTGCCCCGCAGCGGCGCAATCGGCTTGCCGCGCCACTGTGTGCCGGGGTGGCGCACGCCGGCCAGGTCGAGAAGGGTCGGGGTGATGTCCATCACCGTGCCAAAGCCATGGCTGATGCGACCCTTGAGTGCCAGCTGCGGGTAATGCACCAGCGCCGGCACGCGGATCCCGCCTTCGGTGGTGAAGGCCTTGAACAGGCGCGACGGCGCGGTCGCCACCTGGGCCCAGGACGGCCCATACCAGACATAGGAGTTGGCGCGGCCGATATTGCCCAGGCTGTTGTCGTAA
This sequence comes from Pseudomonas sp. ICMP 8385, assembly GCF_002699915.1. Classification (NCBI taxonomy): domain Bacteria; kingdom Pseudomonadati; phylum Pseudomonadota; class Gammaproteobacteria; order Pseudomonadales; family Pseudomonadaceae; genus Pseudomonas; species Pseudomonas sp. ICMP 8385. The sequence continues at coordinate 6,657 of NZ_LKBY01000145.1, forward strand.
TGCTGGTTGAGGTAGGTCAGCAGCTCGGGCCCGAACTTGGGGAAGGCTTCCAGCAGCGCGCCCTCGGCGCCGTTGTCGGACATAAACAGGATAAAGGTGTTGTCCAACTGCCCCTGTTGGCGCAGGTATTCCACCACCCGGCCGATGTTCCAGTCCATGCGCTCGACCATCGCCGCATACACTTCCATGGCCCGCGCCGAGACCTGGCGTTGTTCATCGCTCAGGGCCGCCCACTGGGTGTTCAGCTCGATCAGCGGATGGGGCTCGACCTCGGCATCGATCAACCCCAGGGCCTTGAGTTTTTCCAGGCGCTCCAGGCGCAGCACCTCGGGGCCGGCATCGTAGCGGCCACGGTATTTGTCGACGATCTCTACCGGCGCCTGCAATGGCCAGTGCGGCGCGGAAAACGGCAGGTAGGCGAAGAATGGCCGGGCCTGGTCGCGTTCCTTGAGGTACTGCAACAGCTTGTCGCCAAAGGCATCGGAGGAATAGAAACCGTCGGGCAATTGCTCGACGAAACGGTCGTCCTCGATATACAGCGCCGGCGTGGACTTGAGCAGCCCCGGGGTGGTGTGGTCGTAGGGCGGCTCGAAACCATAGTGGTTGGCCGCCCCCGGCAACAGCGAGAACGAGCGCTCGAAACCCCGGGCGTGGGGCGCCAGTTCGGCGGTCAGTCCCAGGTGCCATTTGCCGCTCATCAGCGTCTGGTAACCGGCGTCGCGCAGCAGTTCGGGCAGGGCCACCACCTTGTCGTTGAGGTAGCCCTCATAGCCCGGCTTGCCGATCAGCTCCGGGGTCAGCGCCTCGGCCATGGTGCCGATGCCGGCGATATGGTGGTCGGTGCCGGTGAGCAGCATCGAACGGGTCGGCGAGCAGGTGGGCGCGGTGTGAAAATCCGTGAGGCGCAGGCCGTTGAGCGCCAGGGCGTCCAAGTGCGGCGTGGCGATTTCCCCGCCAAACGCGCCGAGGTCGGAGAAGCCCATGTCATCGGCCAGGATCACTAGAAAGTTGGGACGTTGCGGCATCAAGACACTCCTCACTCAGCAGGCAATAAACGCCAGGGGCAGGTCACGGATCTGTTCACGCAGCGGCGGCTGGTAATGGTCGTCGCTGATCAGCTCGTGCAGCAGTTCTTCGCGCAATTGGTGGAAGTCGAAACTGCTGCGCTGGCGCGGATGGGGCAGGGCGATGTCCACCACCTGCTTGATCCGCCCGGGCCGGGGCTCCATCACCACCACGCGGTCGGCAAGAAAAATCGCTTCTTCCACATCGTGGGTCACCAGCACCGTGGTGATCCTGGCGCGGGCGCGGATCGCCAGCAGTTCATCCTGCATCTGCTGGCGGGTCAGGGCGTCGAGGGCGCCGAAGGGCTCGTCCAGTAACAGGATGCGCGGGCTGGCCACCAGGCCACGGGCGATTGCCACCCGTTGTGCCATGCCGCCGGACAATTGGTGTGGGTAGGCGCGGGTGAAATCGGTGAGGCCGACCAGCTCGATAAAATCGCGGATGCGCTGTTGGCGCTGGGCCTCGCTCAAAGGTTCGTTGACCAGGCCCAGGCCGATGTTTTGCGCCACCGTCAGCCACGGGAACAAACGGTGTTCCTGGAACACGATGCCGCGTTCGCCGCCGATGCCCTGCACCGCCTGGCCATCGACGCGGATCTCGCCGCGAAACTGCGTATCCAGGCCAATCAGCAGGCGCAGCAAGGTGGATTTGCCGCAGCCGCTGGAGCCGACAATCGCGACGAACTCGCCCTCGGCAATGTCCAGGTTGAATTCGCGGATGGCCTCCAGCTCGAAGCCATCGACGTCGAAGGTCTTGCCCACATGGTTGAAGCTGACGATAGGTGCAGTCATGCGTGTCTCCAGCGCGTGGCGCGGGTTTCGATGCGTTGGCCGATAAGGTTGAGCGCAGCGCCGGTGAGGCCGACCAGGAGCATGCCGCTCATGATCAGGTCCATGCGCAGCAGCTGTTGGGCGCCGATCATCAGGCTGCCGATACCGCCATTGGACGGCATGAAATATTCCGCGCCGATGGTGCCCAGCCAGGCGTAGATCAGGCTCAGGCGCAGCCCGGCAAAAATCCCCGCCGCCGCCCCTGGCAGTACCAGGCGACGCAGGCGTAAGGCCAGGCTCAGGCGCAATACCTGGGCGGCTTCATTGAGCTGTGGCGAGAGGTTCAGCACGCTGCGTTGGGTGGCGATAAACAGCGGGAAGAAAGCGGCGAGGGCGATAAACACTGCCTTGGCCAACTCCCCCAGGCCGAACCAGGCGGTGAGCAGCGGCACCCAGGCAAAAATCGCGATCTGGCGCAGCGCCGCCAGGGTCGGGCCCAATACCCGCTCACTGCGGCGCGACAGACCCAGCAGCAGGCCAAGGGCAAAACCCAGCCCGCCGCCAAGGAGCAAGCCACTCAAGGTGCGTCCCAGGCTTTTGCCCAGGGCGTTGAGCAGGCTGCCATCGAATATGCCGCTGGCGGTGGTGTACAACACGGTCCACGGGCTGACCAGGATATTGGGATCGACCCAGTCCAGGGCTGTCGCCGACTGCCACAGCGCTAACAGGCTCAAGGGCAGCAACCACGGTTGCAGGCGTTGCCAGCCCTGGTAGTGCGGGCCACGGCGGATCTGCGCGGTCGCCGGATGGGGCCAGTGCACCCACTTGCGATCCAGCCAGCCAATGCCGCGATCCATCGCCATGCCCAGCACGCCAATGACCACGATGCACACAAATACGATATCGAGCATGAACAACTGCCGCGCCCACACCATCAGGTAGCCGATACCTTCGCTGGAGGCCAGCAGTTCCACGGCCAGCAACGAGGTCCAGCCGGCCGCCAGGGCCAGGCGTACCCCGGCCATGAACGCGGGCAGTGCGGCGGGCAGGATCAGCCGGCGGATCAACAGATGCGTGGGCAAGCGCAGCACCCGCGCGGCCTCGCGTAAACCGGGCTGGGCGTCGCGCACGCCGACCAGGGTGTGCAGGGTCACGGGCACCACAATTGCCTTGACCAGCACCACCAGCTTGAGGGTTTCGCCGATCCCGAAAAACACCATGAACAGCGGTATCCAGGCCAGGGTCGGGACTTGCGACAGGGCGCTGAAGGTGGGGAACACCAGGCGCTCGGCGCGGGCACTCAAGCCCAGCAGCGCACCCAATAGCGCCCCGGCCCCGACCCCCGCCAACAGCCCCCAGAACAGCCGTTGCAGGCTGATCGCCAAGTGGCTCCACACCTCGCCGCCGGCCAGTTCCACGGCACTGCTCCATACCAGCGCGGGCGCCGGCAATATCTGCTCGCTCATCCAGTGCTGACGGCTGGCCAGCCACCACAGGGCAAACAGCGTGAGTGGCAGCAGCCATGGCAGCAGGCGTTCACTCAGGTTCGGCCAATGTGCCCGCCCGGCCTTGGCAGGGGCGGCGAGCGGCAGGCTCAACAGTGAGATTCGGGCCATGGAAGACCTCCGTGGTCGACGAGTGCGTTATGTTATTTTGATCTTATAAATAAAAAATAAAGATTATTTAGGGATAAGAAAAACCATTTAAAGCCTCTGCCCGGCACGCATCCAATGCATTTGGAGAATATTTTCCATGCTGTTGATGCATAACCCTCTGGAACCGGCGCTCGCCGCTTCATAGTCCAAAAAGCTATTAAATTGTGAATTTATAGTATTTAAAGTTTTGATCGCGTTGTGCGTACTTTCTGCTCCAAAGGCCACCGTCGCCCACAGGAGCACACCTTATGAAACTGCCCTTCAAACGCTTGATCACCTTGCTGGCCGGCACGGCGCTCGCCGGGCTGGTGCAGGCCGCCGACCTCAAGGAAATCCGCATCGCCGTGCCCGACCTGAGCGCCGGCACCCAGAACAGTGGCGGCGGCGTGACGGACGTCCTGAGGAGCCAGCAGATCTTTGAAAAAGCCTTCGCCGACCAGGGCATCAAGATCCAGTGGAACTACTTCAAGGGTGCCGGCCCCGTGATCAATGAAGCCTTCGCCAACGGCCAGGTAGACCTGGCGTACCTGGGCGACCTGGCGGCGATCATCGGCCGCTCCAATGGCCTCGACACCCGCCTGTTGAGCGCCACCGCTCGCGGAGTCAAGCAGTACCTGGGCGTGGTGCCGGGCTCGGGGATCAAGACCTTGCAGGACCTCAAGGGCAAGCGCGTGGCGGTGTTTCGCGGCACGGCCACCCAACTGTCCCTCAACGGCGCCCTGGCCAGCCAGGGCTTGAGTGAAAAGGACCTGAAAATCATCAACCTGGATTTCAACGCCGCCGTGGCCGCCCTGGCCGCCAAGCAGATCGATGCGACCTGGGGCGGGTCGAACCTGAGCTCATTGCAGGCCAGGGGCCTGGCCGAAATCCCCCTGACCACCAAAGACCTGGGCGGCGCAGGCAGCGTGCAGGCGGTGCTGGTGGGCAGCGGCACGTTTGTCGATGCCCATCCCGAGGTGGTGGCCAAGCTGCTCAAGGCCCAGCAGCAGGCGGTGCAGTGGTTGACCGATGACCACAACAAGCAGGCGTATATCGAGTTGGTGTCGGGGCTGGCGAGTTATCCACCGGTGATTCTGACCAATGATCTGCAGGACCAGAAACTCAGCGAGATTTTCCCCTCGACCCTGGATCCGGTGTTCCTGGGCAAGCTGCAGGATGCGGTGGATTTGGCGTCGAAGGAGCGGCTGATTCGCAAGTCGTTCCGGGTTAGTGATTGGGTGGTGCCGGGGTTGGTGGCGGCGGGGATCTGAAATCTATAGTGCATGAACGGGCCTCATCGCAGGCAAGCCAGCTCCCACATTTTGATTTGTGAACACCGTCAAATGTGGGAGCTGGCTTGCCTGCGATGGCGCCCTTCAGACCGCCACATCCACCACCTGCCTATCCACCGCCACCAACATCTCGATCATCGCCTTGGCCGCCGGCGACAAGCGTGAGCCGGTGCGGCTGACGATCCCGCACCGTGCACTCAGGGTCTCCAGGTTCTGCGGCAGGTTGCGCCAGTGCAGCAGCACCAGCGCGCCACGGGCGATGTCCTCGGCAAACGCTTCCTCGGTGCCCACGCCAATGGCGTTGGACTGCAGCACGATCTTCACCAGCGCCGCAAAGTGCTCGGTCTGGATGCTCGGTGAAAAGTCCATGCGCCCGCTGAGGTTCGCCAGCAGTTTGCGAATGCCCTGGGAGATCAGCGGCGACGCCAGCGGGTAGTCGAACATGTCGTTGGTCGACAGGCTGTCCTTGGCCAGCAGCGGGTGCCCCGGCCGGCAGAAAAATACCCCGCGCTTGGGCGAAAGCGCCTGGGTCTGGAAATTCGGATCGGCCTCGAACTGGCGGATGTCGGCAATAAAGAATTCGATCTCTTCCCGGCTCAGGCTGCGGCTCAGGGTTTCCCAGTTATCCACCTGGAACCGTGTGCGGATTTTCGGGTGCGCATTGACGAAGCGCGCCACCGCATCCGGCACCAGCTTCACGGCTGGCGCCGGGCCGCAACCGAAGCGCAACTCACCGGCATCGAGCTTGGTCATGCGCGTGACTTCACTGCTCAACAAGGCGGCGCCATGCACCAGGCTCAGGGCATGTTGCAGCACCACCTGGCCTTCCGGGGTGGGGCGCAGATCCTTGTGGCCACGGTCCACCAGCACGCAGCCGAACTCCTGTTCCAGGCCCTGGATGCTGCGGCTGAACGCCGGTTGCGTGATGCCCATGGCGTCGGCCGCGCGGACAAAACTGCGGTGTTCGTTAAGGGCGATGAAGTAGCGCAGTTGGCGAAGATCCATATGCTTTCCCGGCATTTTAAAAATAGGTCGAAGGCATTTGCGACCAGGGGAGCTGAGGTTTTAAATGCAAGCTCTTATTCCGTCAACGAAGCATTCGTTCATTTACTAGACCTAAATTGCATATGAATAGAGCGTTGGCGCAGCGTCACCCCACTCACACGAGGGTCATCCCATGAGCAATGCCGCACTTGCTGTTCAACCCGTCGCCCTGGCGCTGGATATCCACCCTGTCTCCGGGCGCATCGGCGCCGAGATCCGGGGCATCAAACTGTCCGGCGACCTCGACGCCGCCACTGTCGACGCCATCCAGCAAGCGCTGGTGCAGTACAAGGTGATCTTCTTTCGTCAGCAGACTCACCTCGACGACCAGAGCCAGGAAGCGTTTGCGCACTTGCTTGGCGAGCCGATTGCCCACCCTACGGTGCCGGTACGCGATGGCACGCGCTTCTTGATGGAGCTGGATGGCGGGCGTGGCCAGCGCGCCAACTCCTGGCACACCGATGTGACCTTCGTCGATGCGTACCCCAAGGCCTCGATCCTGCGTTCGGTGCTGGCGCCAGCATCGGGTGGCGACACGGTCTGGGCCAACACCGCCAGCGCCTACAACGACTTGACCCCTGAACTGCGCGCCCTGGCCGACACCCTGTGGGCGGTACACAGCAACGACTACGACTACGCCGCGCGCAAGCCGGATGTGACACCTGAAAAGCTTGAGGAATACCGCAAGATCTTCACCTCGACGGTGTACGAGACCGAGCACCCTGTGGTGCGCGTACACCCGGTCAGCGGCGAGAAGACCTTGCTGCTGGGGCATTTCGTCAAGCGCCTGAAGGGCTACTCGCAGGCCGATTCCGCGCACTTGTTCAACTTGCTGCAAAGCCACGTCACCCGCCTGGAAAACACCGTGCGCTGGCGCTGGAACACCGGCGACGTAGCGATCTGGGACAACCGCGCCACCCAGCATTACGCGGTGGATGACTACGGAACCCAGGAACGCATCGTGCGCCGCGTGACCCTCAAGGGTGATGTGCCGGTCGGGGTGCGGGGGCAGCGCAGCCAGACCATCAAGGGCGTGTAGCCCAGCGCAGATCAACTGTGGGAGCGGGCTTGCCCTAATGCCAGTCAGTTAAGAAATTGACTTCTCCGCCAAGCAATAATAGAAACGGGCTCTGTTTTTATGAGTTCGTTTCATG
>NZ_LKBY01000146.1:0-215118 GCF_002699915.1 Pseudomonas sp. ICMP 8385
GCCGCCATGGTTTCAACAATCAGCTGTCACCGGTAGAGTTTGAAAAACGTTACGCAATGAGCTTGCAAGGTGTCTAAAGAATCCGGGGCGATTCAGATAATACGTTGGTCTTTGGTCAGCGGACGGCTAACGGGGACCGAGCCCAAGGCTTTACCGTCGCATACCAGACGGAATTCTTCATCGCTGGTGAATGCGCTGTAGAACTCATAGTGATTGATCATGCGCTCGCCAACTGTTCCAGGCAGCAACAATCCTGAGCTGTCCTGGACAATCAATTCGTGCTCACCCAGAGATTTGAGTAGTTTCACAAAGTCTGGCTTTTCAATACCTTGAAATGCGCCTTCAGCAATCAAGTTTTTCCATAGGTCGGCAGCCGAAGCGCCGCCGCATTGAGCAATGATGGAAAGGGATTGTTGAACCAAGGTGGAGGCATGAATGCCCTGCGCTCTGGGAGGTTCAAACCAACCTCTGGTCAGCAGTCGAACCATGGCAATGGTTTGTACCAACCCTTGGCGTAATTGATCAGATAAGCCAGATTTATCCGTGAGCGGTGATTCTTTACAGTAAACGCGTAACGTTGCTTTCTCTCCTGGGCGTCTGCCGGAACGCCCTAAACGTTGACGTAGACTTGCCACGGAAGGTGGAGCACCAATTTGCACCACCGTTTTGATACTGCCGATGTCTATTCCGAGTTCAAGTGTTGTAGTGCAAATCGCAGATGCTGGCCGGTCGCCGGCTTTCAGTGCATGTTCAGCCTGCTCCCGCAGTTCTTTCGAGAGACTACCGTGATGAGGCCAGAACTCGTTGGGCACGCCGTCTTTCTCGCATCGTCGGCGCAGTTGGTCTGCGTACCATTCAACCTGGGACCGACTATTCGGGAATATCAAGTTATTGCTACCGCGTAGTACCTGGTAGAGATGCTCAGCAATCGCGAAGTCGGGGCTTGCCTCATTTTCCGTTTCGTCTTCATTCCTCTCCTGCTCATTGGGTTGCCCAGGTTTCTTTTTAAGCTCGCTCATTGGCGGCTGAATGTAGCCGCGAACTTGCACCTGAAGTGTCTGGTTAGCGTTTTTCGATTCAATAACGGTAACGTTATCGGCATTGGCTGGGCGCAAAAACGCTGACGCCATCTTCATATCGCCGAGAGTGGCTGAAAGCCCAACCCTGGGGAGGCGCCTCCCCGCAGCAAGTTCAACCCTGTGCATCAATGACTGAAGTTGTTTGCCTCGCTCACTGCCGATGAAAGCGTGTAGCTCGTCTACGACGATATAGCGCAGGTGTTGGAATACCCCGCCGAGACTTGAGCCACGGTTGACGAACAATGCCTCAAGAGACTCGGGAGTGATTAGTAGCACGCCCTCAGATGATTTGAGAAAACGGTGTTTTTTGCTGGATGAAACATCTCCGTGCCAAGCGACAACAGGGATCTCAAGCTGCTCACAGAGTCGGCTTAACCTGTCCCATTGATCGTTAATCAAGGCCTTGAGTGGACTGATATACAGCACCGCACCAGGCGGATCATCGTTATTGAGCAGATTCGTCAGGATGGGCAAGAAGGCGGCTTCGGTTTTGCCAGCGGCTGTTGCTGCGGCGATGATGACGTCCTGATCGGCGTGCACCAGAACAGGCACGGCCCATTCCTGGGCGTCGCGAAGGGAGGTCCAACCTTCAGCCCAAATCCAGCGCTGGATTCGGGGCTCTAGCTGTTCAAAGCCTGATGAATCAGAGTGTGAAGGTGGCAAGTTCATCGTCCGCATCGACCTTCATATCATCTTCACCGCCGGAATCCTTGGCGACCTCGACTGCCCCTAACAGCGTTCGCCAATCGGCCCTTGGGTTTTGCTCCAGGATGGCCAGTAGATTGATGAACGCTGTGATCGTGGTACGCGGTGTGCGGAAGTAGGCTTCCCCTAGGCGTTGGTTGCAGTGAGCCATAAACAGAGGAAGCGCCTCGTCAGGCAGCAAATACTTTTCAACATCGCCGCCGGCATATACGTGGCGGAGTTTTTGAAGCAGTACGTAGAAGTCTTCAGGGGTAAGACTGGTAAGGCGAATGACCGGCCCCGAGAGATCCACCAGTCCGGTTTTGGCAAACGAGTTCTCAGCCAATCGCGACTGCAGGGCAGGGTAGCTGAATAACCCTCGACGGGTGTCCATCAAAAACTCGGGCGTGCCGCCCAGCACGAAACCCAACCCTTCGGATGACCCTTGCAATGAGTCGTTGAGGATGCGGAGGATCTGTTCGTAGTTGGCATTACGAGCCTGCGTATTCGCCAGTTTGTAGAGGTTAACCAGTTCGTCGAGGCAGATCATCAGGCCACCGAACCCTGCGAGCCTGACGAATCTGGAAAGCAACTTGAGCTGGTCGTAGACGGAGGCGTCATCAATGATGGTCCGCACGCCCAAGGCTGTGCGGGCATCGGTTTTGGTGGTGAATTCTCCGCGCAGCCAACGAATGGCGTCGGCCTTCAGTTGCTCATTGCCTTCCTCAAAACCGCGGCAATAGGCAGCGATCACCTCGGCAAAGTCGTACCCATTGACCATCTCGGTCAACTCGGCCAAGTGCTTACGAATAACTGTCTCGCTGTCGGTACCCGCTGCCTTAGCTTCTGTTTTGGCCAGGGAGATAAATTTCTCCACGATGCCTTGTATGGCACCACCGTCAGGCTTTGTGCGCGTTGACATGTTCTTGGCTAGTTCGGAGTAAAGCGAGCGAGCTTGCCCCCCAGTGGCGTGCAACCGGCGGTCAGGGTTCAAGTCGGCATGCATGGTCACGAGTTTTCGCTCCATGGCGATAGCACGAACCAGGTTGAGAAAGAACGTTTTACCTGCGCCATACTCGCCTATCACCACACGAAACGCTGATCCGCTCTCCACCAGACGTTCGACATCCTTGATCAGAGCATCAAGCTCACCTACACGGCCAACCTGAATCAAGTGCTGACCAACACGTGGCACTACGCCTGCGCGTAACGATTGAATGACCGCATCGCGATCCTTGGCTCTGATAGTGCTCATAGGGCTAATTCTTCCAGGATGTCTGTGTTTATCTCGACCGGGTCGTCGCCTTCTGTGACGGGCATGTCGAATCGTTCAAAAGCCATGTCGTTGATTTGTTCCAGAGCGCCATCGAGCATCAGCTCCATGTCGCTGGCAACGATTTCCAGTTCTGCGCGGCTCCATTCCGGGCGAGAGATCAACAGGCGGAGGAAGGCCGAGTGTTCCAGGTCAAGCCCAGGCACGTCCGCGCTCGACTCGGAATTCGGTTCAGCGCTTTCAGTCGGCCGCTCCGCCTCCTCAACCTGATCCTCAGTGAACACCTTGGCGAGGAGGGCGGAGACCTCCGCCGTCTCCCGCTGAAGCTGTGCAATCCGATCATGATCAAGGACGAAACCTTGTTTCAAAGGTGAGGCAGGCTGCGCGCCGGGTTCGGCGGATGGGTAAGTGGTGGCAGGCGTCATGGCAATACCCACACCGGCTGCCGCCCCATGGAGGTCGCTGTAAAGCAGTTGGCTATCTAATTGCAGTGTCTTATACACACGCTCCAGCAATTTCACTTCTGCGGGGCTGACGATGCCATCGGCTTGCGCCAGATGAGCGAGGAAGCCGGCAATGGTGCGTTTTGCATCGACGGGCAAGGGGTCGAGCTTTTTCTTAAGGCTAGCAAGCGTGGGCGGTTGTTGGAGTTGGATTTGCAGATGTGCTTTGAGGCGTTTGTGATGGGCACCGCTCAAGTGACTCCATGAATCGATATGCTGAGCAAGCAGTGTGATTTCTTCGTTGGAGGTATCACCGTCGGCCGAAGCCACCGCACTGGCCAAATCAAGGGTTACCGATGCAGCGTTGTATGCAGCAGACGCACGGAGTGATCCATCTTCAGGCTGGGTTACAAACAACGCGATCCGGTCCTCGGCTTTTGGCGTCTTGCTACCACCCAGTACGTCGGGTTCCATTCCAATATGCAGCGACTCCAATGCGCGGGCCAGAGCGAGTACTTTGTCTCGAGACAATGCGCCCGCGCTTTTAAAGCGCCCTGCGAGCTCTCCAAAACTCATGACGACCAGGTCGTTACCAATCCTGGACTGCAGCTCATCCAATTCATTGTGGGCTGCCTTCGGCCAGAGCGCGACAGGAAGCTGCAGGAGCCCCTCAAGTGCCTCTGCGCTTTCAGGGTTTCTTCCCAAATAACGGCTGTAGGGCTCAACTTCGCTGGTGCATTGCTCGACCAGTAGTTGCAAGATTTTACGTGTGCCCGAGGTTGCCATGACGTCAGGCAGATCCCCCAGGGTAAGGGTGGGGGCCTTAATTACGGCAGAGGCAGGGCGATAGCTGGCCTTGAGCTTGGTTTTGTTCTGCGCCAGTGTCAGGCCAGCAGGATAAGTGTTTTCGTACTTGAGCTTGAACAGGCGTGAAAATACATCTTTGCAGCGTATGACTGGCGTACGTTTACTGATGTTGGGGTCGGCCAACGCCCATGCCAGTGCCCAATCGGCATTCAGCGGATGCTTATTGGCCGCGTGCTGACCTAAACCAATGCGCAGCGGCAGAGGCATTTCATAGCTGTGCTCGGCCACGTTGGGCGGCAGGCCAAGGTAGAGATTCGCGTCAACGGCGCGGTTGCCCAAGTAGTCAAGGAAGCTTTCTGCATAGCCTCGGAATGACCCATTTCCTCTATAAATACTCAGTAGGCGCCGGACCTCGTCGACTATAAGAGGAACCTCATTAATAACCTTTGAATCGTAAATGGGATCAATGAGGGCTCGACGTTCCAAACCGTAGAAAAACAAAAATACATAGCCGGTATCCACCAACGGATCACTACGCCCACCTGCGAGCCATTGCAGGTATCCGCGTCGCGCTTGCGGTGTAATAGAGTGAAAACTCGGCCAATAAGACATCAGTCGCTCGTTGAGGTCGACGTAGTTCTTGGCAATCCGAAGCTTTGGGTTGATCAGTGAAGGCTCTTGAGCATCATGTCTGCTATCGAGTGTGCTCCCGATATAAAACATGCCGCGAGGCAGGGAGAAGCCGGCAACTTCGATGATTTCGCCAGCAGGCACCCAGCGGGCGTCGGCCTTCTGTGAGCTGATACTTGGAATTTTAAAGGTATTGGCAGGCGGAGAGCCAAGTTGCACCGTATAAAACTCGGGGCTTTCCTCATTGTCCCTATTGCTCGTCGAGACTTCACGCATGGAAAACGTTACGCCCAAGCCTTGTGGCTTTTGCGGGCGTACATTCTTGGCAGCCGATGCTTGAAGCTGATTGAGCCGGCGTTTTCCGCGTTCGGCCAGCAGCCACATAATGGTGCCGATACCCGCTATGACACCGATCGCTATCCAGGCATTTTTGGGGATAGCAGCTAGAGCACTGAATGCCAGAGCAAAAATAATAAGTATACCGGTGCCACCGGAGTTTTTTGCTTTCTTCCTTGCCATGTGTCATTTCAACCTTGAAAGATGGGTGATGGCGCAATGGCAGTATCCAATATTTCTCACGCTTGAGCCAATGGCTTGGCTGAGCAGATGATCGGAAAGTTGAACGATCTTGGATGGAAAGTCATTTCAGCTCGAGATTTAATGCTTAGCGTATTTCATCTGAACGTCGCGGCATTTACCCGGCAGTGATCGGCCGTAGAGGAACCGCAGTTCCGCGGACGCTGCACGTTCGATTTCAAGAATCCAGATCAGGGTGGCGGTAGCGAGCTGGTCGTCACCAAAAAGTTCATGAAGCCGGAAATCGGAGGCCAGTGTGTCGAGAGCATCGGTCATAGCGCGTCCTTTTGCTTGGTCAGAGAATAGGTCTGGTGCGCAACGCTGAAGGCATAGCGGCATAGACTTGCGTCAATTTGAAATCAGTTTCATTAACCGAACAATGACGGAGCGCAATGCAGGCTAAGAATCAGAGGGTCTTGGGCAGTTTAGGCCGGAAAGCCGGCGCCGATAAGCAGTAGTCGGTCTAGAGAAAACCCTCATAAGATGAGCCGCCAATGCGTAGGATACCTCCTTTGCTTCAACAAACTCATGGAAGAGACGCGTCTGATGGATATGCAGTTTTGCGGCAATGGTACGTATGAAAATCCCTCCGCCGGTACGTGCGATGAATACCGCTTGAACGGTGTTGCCAGCATGGATGACCTGAACGAAGCCTATCGAAGACTTGTAGGGGTTCATTCTGGGTTTAAACCGTTGTTCTCGTTGGATGATCTGTCACAGGCCCGGTATACGTCCGGGCATGCGCGCAATGCTTTAGGGATGGACGACGCCACGGAGCAGGACATCGCACAGCTGCCGCCGACGTGTTTCGACAACGGTGAATACCTGGGCTATCCCACCACAAAGGAAGAGTTCGCGTTTTGCTTTCGCAACTTCATAGGCTTGGTCACTGACACATCCTTTGCAGACGCTTGCGAACATGGTTTGACCCTTGATCAGCAGGCGCTGAGTGAATGGACGGAATATCAGCAGAATCCGATCATCCCTGATCAAACAACCTCTCTTAGCACTCCTGGTGCCCGTCCGGCAGTCGTATGAGGCATTGGCAGCGTTCCCGAATATGGTTGCGTTATGTGGAGTGAAGCTAGTTGGGGAACGCTTACTGCATCAGCTTCATGACTGCGATCAGCACACCAACGGCGGCCGATAGCATGACACCCATGCGAATCGTAAGTCGCGCTTCGAGTTTCGAGAGCTCACCATGAAAACTCGCAAGCTCCGTTTTTACATTGGCAATATCAGCCTTTGTCGCGAGATAGGTATTCAAGTCAGACTCCATCGCATCAATGACCGCATTGATCTTTTGCTCGGGAACGTTGATTGAGGCTAACGCCTGGTATAGCGCAATTTCGAGCTTCATAAGACTTCCAACATAGCAAAGGCCGATTCCATACGGGAAGGTGTGAACGGTGCTGTGAGATGGACGGCTTTCCGAGTCCACCCTGGGCGATAGCGTGATTGTGTCGGGAGAGCGATACGAGGAGCTACTGTCCGAACGGATAGGTGTGGGATCTGTAGTCCGCTATCGGCAAAGCGGATAGCCACTCCTTGTGGGAATGGCCATCCGGGGCTGATTTTTCATTTGGCAGATGGGGCTTCGCGCTCCAACACCATGTCGACCAGCAATTGTGCATCCTCAATCAGTTGAATAACCCCAAAGGCTTTCTGACGCTGTGCGTCATCGAGTTTGGCGATGTAGTCATAAGCCAGTGCGGTAGCTGATTGAAGAAACTCGCTGGCATGCACCAAGGCTTTTTCGTTGGTGATGTCTGGGCGTACGTTGAAAAGGCCCTGAGATGCATCTGCGTGGTTATCGTTGTCATTCATTCGCAAACCTCCCTTTGCGGGGGTATTTGAACAGCTGCGGATTGATAACTGACCAACTGAGCGCGCTGACGGAAAGTTCCGATATGTGTAACGATATATTGATTAGACGTAGTGGGCGGTGCCCTGGCGTGAAAGGGGGGTAAGTCATCTCCTTAGCTCCTTGGTTTGATTAAGGAACCAACCACCCATCGTTCTGACCCGATATAGGGTGGCGGACCGCACGGGGGTCAGAATACCGGAACCAAGGGACCGGCCAGGCCGAAGCCTGCCCCGCGCGGGCCGCCATAAGGAGCAGCAGAAGGCAGAGAAAAGCGCCAACGGCTGAGTTATGGCGCATGGGGCCGCGCCTTGGTTTGGTCGGGATCTGACACCCGGTCACAGCTCTGCTGTGACATGAAAAGCCTACCGTGCTGAAAAGCGTCTATCAAGACGGTTTGAGAATGACTGGCCACACTACATTCTTATCCGCTCGTTACGTGAATTTACTAGCCAACATTGCCGCCAATCAGCGGGTCTATTCCGTGTGTTCGTTCGTCATCAGACGAAGATAGGGGTTATCAAACGACACCTGCGCCGAGACCGACTCCGGCCGTAGCAACAGATACCCATGCAGGCGTTTGCCTGGACGAGGCCCGCAGACTTCGCAGGTCCACAGATTGAGGTCGTTCGGACGCTTGCGGTGTTGCTTCAGTTGTTCGAACTGCTTCTGCAGCCATGACCAGTCACGCGGGTTGTTGCTGTGCGCATTGTTGGCGATTTCCGGGTGTTCCTGCAGATAGCGGTGAAAGATACCGGGGCTAACCAGGAACAGTGTGCCGTCAACGGTGTGCAACAGGGCTTTGCTGTCGTTCATGGCGAGGCGCTGCTCGCGTATTCCATTGCGCAACCACTGCATGAACGGCAGGGCTGGGGCATTTTCTGACGGTTGAGTGGCTTCGTCAGACGCTGGTAACGGCGCTGCGCCCTTGGGTAGGTCAGGGACATCGTTTGGTTCATTTGAGTCGTTGTGCGCTGCCGTCTCCACCTGAACCCGACCGGCAAAGGCTGCTGGGCGTTGCTCCGGTTCCCAGATCAACGCGGGGGACAGTTTGAGCAGCGTAAACGTCTGCGTCCAGCCGCTGTCGCTTTGCACGGTGGCGCGCCAGATGGCTTTGCCGTCCGGGTTATCCAGCACCAGGCTGTGTTCCTGCAGGATGTTGAACAGGGTGGTATTGCGCTCGGGAATGCCGCTGATGCCTTGGGACAGCAGGTGGGCGCGCAGCTTGTCGGAAACGGTTTTGCTCACCAGCCAGAGTGCATCGTCGGTAAGCCAGCCGTCGGAGGCTTCGGGTTGGTTGAGTTTGAGTACGTCGTGCAGCAGGTAACGCAGGCCGTCAATCAGCTTGCGTTGCAGGGCGTGGCGGGGTGCGGCCAGTGCCTGCACCGGATCGCCACCAAGGGCGCGGGCGACGGAGGCCTGATCGGCGCGGATTACTAGTTCGCCCAAGATGCCGGCGTGTTCGTACTGCCCGGCCAAGGCGTGCAGCAAGGCGGCCCACAGTTCCGGGAAGCCGCTGAGCCAATCCAGCGGTTCGCGGCCAAGCACGGCGTTGGCCAGCAGCCCGGTCGCGGCGCCGTGCAGGCGATACTGCCGATCCGGATTGTGGCGGAAGCGATAGGGCTGTCGCAGCGGGCCGTGCCACGGGTGCCAGCGTTGACCGGCCTGGTGTTCCACCACCAGGTCGGTGATCAACTTGCCGATGTCGTGCAGCAGGGCGGCATAGGCGATGCCGGCAGTCCAGGCTTCGGCCTGCTGGGTTTGAATTTCTGGAGGTGTGTCCAGCGGCAACAGATGTGACTGGCGCAGCTTCAGGGCGCATACGACGATTTCCAGGCCGTGGTCCAACAGCCCGCCAGGATGGGCGTGGTGATGGTTTTGTGAGGCGGGGAAGTGCTGGACCAGTTCGGCATAGCGCTCCAGTGGGGCGCGGTACAACACGGCGAATTGTGCTGGGGAGACGGCGGTGCGTTGCCAGATTTGCTCCATCAGTGTTCGGCGATGGGGCGCGGCCAACAATGCCGCTGCCGACTGCGGATACAGCCAGCCGCTGGGCAGTTCGATGTCAGCAGAAGTGGACGATTCAGTTACCCCTTTTCGGGGGCGTAACCATCGAAACATGACAACACTCCGAAGTGTGCACGGCGGGAGTGCCTTTTGCCTTTTTGGGATAGAGCCTTTGCCATTGATGAACCCTTCCCTTGCGTCCCTTGCGCCCGCCGTTTCAAGCCATTTTTTGCTGACGGGCGGCACGCACATCCCAGGAATGCTGTGGTATCCATTGTTACTCGTCCGTCCTCGAACTGGAGTGCTGAAAAGCCCATTGTCGTAGAGGTGAATGCCATGAGCGGTCATTCAACAAACAGTAAAGCCAAGCGTGTCGGGCGCTGGCTGGGTAGAGCCTTTAGCAGGGGGCTTCGACAAGAGCGTCGCCTGTGGGATTGGCTGCGCACCAAGCAAGTACCGAAGCCCGTAGTGTTCGTGCTTAGTTGGTCGGCTCGTCTGGGGCTGATTGCTGTTCTCCTCTACATGTCGTTCTGGATCCTCTTGGTTGCGGCTGCTTTGGCTATTTTTGTTCGCCTTCCTGTCCCAGAAGTCCAGTTGTTTCGGGATCATGAGGAAGATCATCGTCTCAGCGGTTTCTATGATCCAATCAACTACAACGATGATCCAGATCCGCGCTTTGATGGTGAGTAGCTGATCTACTTTATAGCCCTTGCAGCAGTTGCAGCTCCCTGAGAGGTTGCCTGCCCAGCGCCTTTCGTCCCGTCCATAAGTCCCTGCATGGCACCTCCCGCGCGAACGCCAGTCCAGGACAGCGCGGCGACCCAAAGCGTTGGCAGCACCAAAAACATCATCGCCATCACAAAGTTCAGCAACATATCCCCAAACGAATTGTTCAACCCAAACAGCACATTGAAGTTGCTCTGCGGCGCGCCGCTGCCGTAGAGCGCATCCAAAATTGTGCTGTCGATCCAGCGTGCCAACTGAAACCAGAAATCCACGAAGAACAGCGCAAACTGCACGCAACTGGCGGTCACCAAGGTCTTCAGATCATAGGTGCCGATCACCAGCACCAACGGCAGACAGATCACCAAGGCCATCTTAAGGAATGACAACACCATCGGCAGCGCCTGGCGCACCACATCCATCGCCGGGAAAAAGCCCAGCGAGCCCACGGTCAGGCCCAGGTCGGCGGTGGCGCGGGTGACGAGGTTGGGGATGCTCTTTTCAACCTGTCCGCCATAGTCGTTGTACACCTGGCCCTGGTTCATCACCTGCTGCCGAGGCGCGGCTACTGCTCTGATCACCGCGTCATCGACTTGCGCGCGGGGGATGAAACTGGCCCAGCGCGACAGGCGCGTCAGCAGGTTCGCATCCACTTGCTGCAACAGGTGCGAGCGTAAGCCGCTGTCGGCATCTGTCCACCATTGCCGGCAACCCGGATAACCACCACCGTCCGGCACCTGTGCCAGCCCGGCATCGCGGTTGGCGTCATACGGCCAGGTACTGCGCGGGGTGTTGGAGCGGTAGCGGTCGTAGAAACCGGGGGTGTCGAGGAAGTAGCGTGAGCCGATCCAGCCCACATCGTTCATCTGTTCGTCGCTCAGTTGCGGGCGGTCCATGAACAGCCGTGCGCGGGCACGTGCGTAGCAATCGCGGGTGAAGTCGGCGACTTCCTGGGCCAGCAGCGGATCATCGATCCGCGCGCTGTCGATGGCCATGCGCATCTGCCGCAGGTCCGCGCCACAGGGGATCGAAGCTACTGCCGCGCCGGTCACTGCCTTGGACAGCGAGTGCATAAAAAACCACCACACCGGCACTTCGGCGCTCTGATTGTTGAGGGTGGTAAAGGCACTTTCCCAACCAGTTTCCGTGGGCGCGACAACACGTACCTGGCATTGCTGCGAGCGGCTTCCATCGAACTTCAGGGTGCTCAGGTCCACTGGGATAAACGGAATGGCCGCGAACAGAATCACCACGATGGCTACCCATACCCGGTTCTCGATACGCATCGCCGAAAGCACACCCTTGTTGCCTTCATCGGCACCTTCGGCGCGGGCGCGCAGCCATTCCTGCAGGATGATCGCGAGAAACGGCAGCGCAAATACACCGCTGGCCACCAACACCTGCCATAGGCCATTGTTGACGATCCAGCCCACCAAAGTCAGGTAATACTCCAGGTAGTCAGTGGTGGTCAGGGTCATGTGGCCTCCGGTCCCGAGAGGACATTGCTGACTTCCAGCAGCAACAGTGCGGCCACGCCCGCCCATTCGGCACGGCGCAGACGCGCGGCGGCGTCTGGCTCGCGTTGCAGCAGGCGAGTGCGCATCCAGTGCCAGCCGTAGATCAGCGCCGCGTACAGGCCCAGGCGCCAGAGCAACAAGCCCAGTGTGTGATTGCGCAACCAGTTGCTCCAGGCTTGCACATCGCCCAGCAGGCGGATGGCGAGTACGTTGATCAGGAGGGTCGCGACGACCAGGCCCAAGGCCCACGCCGCACCACGACCCAGCGAGCGCAGGTACTTGACGTCTGGCCAGCGCATCTCAGCGGTCTCCCTCGGTGGGTCGTTCGATCTGCTCGATGCGGTTACGTTGCGGATCGCCCTGATACACGCCGCGCGAACCTTCGATGCGCAGTTGATTGCGCCGCAGTATCTCGCTTGCTGCATTGGCCGCCAGGGTGCGACGCAGCTCCAGTTCGGTCTTCAGGTTCTGGATTTCCAGGGTCAGCATGTCGCTCTCCTGGGCCACTGCCTGTTGCGCCAGTTCGTTGACTGCCACATTCGGTTCCTGGCGCCCGGTCAGCAGCGTGCGCTGCAACAGCAGGGCTTTTTCCAGCACGCTGGACAACGCCACTTCGGAGGCCAGGCGCTTGCCCAGCAGATCCTGGTCCGATTCCTCGCGCAGCGCCTCGACCAGTCCGCGCGTCACCGGCAATGCATTGCTGCCGGCGGCATCCAGATTGGCCGGGGTGGTCGGCACGCGCTTGCTGACCAGATCCAACAACGACTTGAGCTTGACGTCGTACTCTTCCTGAATCAACGGGGTCAGCCCGGTGCCCGGCGTGCTGTCGGTCTTGCTGCAATCGTCGCAGGTGCGCTGTACTTGTTCGCCCAACACGCGGTTGGCCCAGTCGGCCGCGGCCTGGGGTGACGGCCAGCTCTGGCAGCTCAAGCGGCCGCCGCAACTGGCGCTGGGAATCGAGGAGGTGTCGGTGGCGCTGCGGCCGTTGAGCAGGTTGTAGCCGGCGCGGGTCACATCACCGACCACCTTGATCGGCGCCTGTCCGCTGCCACCGGCTTGCTCGCCGCCGACCCAAGGCACGCCACGGTTGCCGCGCTTGGCCTCGGTCTGTTCAATCGCAGCCACGGCATCGGTCTTGCTAGTGGTTTCTTTCAGCGCCATGCCTTCGGCCAGTTGCTCCCAGCCAGACTGGTTGCCAGCGATATCGGCCATGCGGTTGGCAATCGCCCGGCACGTGGTCTTGGAGCGGTCAAAGTCCAGCCGCGCCTGCAAAATCCCGTTGGTCAACAGGTTGTACAGGCCGGGGTTGGCACGCTGGATGATCAGGGCGGGCAGGGACGCGACGGCGCTGGTGGCGTTCTGGATCACGCTGCTCATGATCGACTGGAAACCGTTGGTGATGCCGTTCAACTGATTCTGCAACGTGGTCTCCAGGCTCATGTCACCGCAGATCATATTGCTGCTCCAGCCCACGCCGACGCCGAGGCTGCGCATATTCGCCCCTGGGCCCATCGGCACGGCGCGGCCGCCACCGATGCTGTAGAGCACGTCGTCGCCGATCACACTGCCGCTGGCGCCGAAGTTGGGATCGTCGGCGTAGGCCGGGTAGCACAGCAGCCCGAAGATCAGCAGGGCGGCGGGGTAGTGGGTCTTCATTGTTTAACTCCCTGTGTCGGTGCTGCCGAGAAAAAATTGGCCCTCGCGCTTGCAGCAGCTATACGGGCGCCACAAACTCCAGGCATACGCGCCGTCCTCGGCCTGCGGCAACGCCTCGCTATTGGGGAACACCGCGCAGTTCATCGACAGGTCCGGTTGCAGCCGCTGCCACTTGCCGCTGTCGGCATCGTTCTCACGCAGTGCGCCGGCCGGCCAATAACCCGGTTGCGCCCGGGCCAGCAAGGACTGATACAGATGTGGCTGACCGCTGCGGGTGACAACATCGCCTGCGCGCTGGGCGACCACGGCCGCTGCCTTGTAGTCGTCGGCCTGCTGCAGGAAGCCACCGCGCGGATACACGCTGCCCCACAGATTCCCGGTGACACCCACCTCACGCTGACCGGGTGTCAATGCCTCTGGATAGACCATCTCGGGAACGTTGTAGCGCCAGGCGGGGACGTCGAAACTGCTCAGCAGATACGGCCTATACGCGGCGCCTGCCCCAGTGCAGCTGTAGCCGAACTGGCTGGCGAAGCGATTGAACAGCAGCGTGCCCGGATGGCCGATCACGTCCGCATTCTTGAACTTGAGTAGTGCGTTTTCGTTGGACTGATTGGTGGTGCTGTCGCCGCCGCCCTGCGCCGAAGGATTGGCCGGGCTCATCAACGCGACTTCGCGCCAGGGGTTGGTGCCGGTGTCGGCATAGCTCGACACCACCGCGTCCGGCACGTAGTGACGCACCTTCACCGAGGTTTTGACCTTGCAGCCGTAGGGCGTGCAGCGCAGCCAGTAGCACACGCCGACAACGCGGTAGGCCAGGCAGTCCGGGGACAGACTGGAGCTGATCAGGGTGGCGCTATCGATGGCGGTGGCGCTGCCGGCGGTGGCCAGCAGGGCGAGGCTCAACGAGCCGTGCCGCAAGCGTTGACGTGGGTCCATCAGGCAACTACCGGTTGAACGATCAGAAGGTAGTTGAGCGCTGGCTACCGGCGATGTCGCGAGGAAAAGCGGGGCGGCTTACACCCCTACTATGTTGGCAGTTCATAGATTCGATAGAACATTTGGGTGTGGCGCAACATGGTGGCTGTGGGCCTACCAGGCAGATAGTTTGATACGGCGGTTTCAGGTCACGGGGTCGGCTATTCGATTTTTTGATGTGTTCTGAAAATCGTGTAGGAAATTTTTACGATCGCGCAGAGGCAGCAATAAGGCCGCTGCGAAAGTACCGCAGCGGCCATTGGCGCTCGCGTAACGCAATCATGCCGCTGGAAATTGCTTCTCAAGGGTCTGATCGACCAGCATCTGTGCCATCTCTACGAGCTGCAGTATGCCCAGCGCCTTGTCGCGCTGGGCACCCACCAACTCGAAGGCGCCGTGATAGCCCATGCTGACTGCGGAGGCCAGTAGTTCACTGGCATTGGTCAAGGCATCTTCTGGGCTAAGCCCAGGGCGGACATTGAAAATATTGGACGATGTGCTCTTCATGGGGAGGTCGTTGTTCATGACAAAACCTCCGTTGGTGCAGAACCCCGAAACCATTGTGCAAGGTTGCTTTGGGACAGTTTGGATCTGATTGCGATGTTTACCGGGCGGCGCCCTGGCGTAAAAGGGGGATAGGCCATTCTCCTTATCTCCAACGTGTGGTTAAGGAACTACCACCCGCCGTTGCGACACGGAAAAGGTGGCAGACCGTACGAGGGTCGCAAACCGGCACACGAAGGCAAACCGGCCAGGCCGAAGCCTGCCCCGCACGGCCTGCCATAGAAGGACAGGAGCCGGCTTGAAAAAGCGTCGACCACTGTCATATGGCGCTGAACCGCGCCTTCGTGCGATTGCAGGTTGCGACACCCGGCCACAACAGCGTTGTGACGCGGTTAGCCTATTCCCGAGTCATCGTAAGTCAACACTAGGTATTGAATGGCAGAGGCGTGTGCTATCAAGAATTTAGATCATTGGCCAACCAGCGTGGGTAAATCTTCCGGCCAGCTCTGAGCCTCATGCAATACGCGCAAGATCCGCACACGCTCATCATGGATTCTGTAGGCGACGATGTAAGGCGTGCGATTGATCACCAGCTCGCGTGTGCCTAGACAACGGCCACGGCGACCGCTCTCAGGAAACTGAGCCAGTCGCTGGGTCTGTTCGGCAATTCGGCTATCTACCTCAATGGCGGCACGCGGGTTGTCCTGCTCAATGAAATCGAAGATCGCATCGCGATCCTTCATAGCCCAAGGCGACCACTCCAACTTCACGCCTCACCACCTTCCGACAGCTTGCGCTGGGCTTTGGCACGGCGCTTGGCGAAGTGAGCCTCGACGTCCTCGGCGGCAATCGCCGGGCGAGGGTCGTCCAGTGCCTCCTGCACTTTGGCGCGGAACCAGGCGTCATAGGTGGCGGGGTCGGTGGCAAATCCAAAGGGCAGGGCGCCTTCATTGGCGACGCGGGTGAGCAGGATACGCACGGCGTCGGAGACCGTCAGCCCGAGGTTGTGCAGGACCGCCGTGGCACGGTCTTTCACGTCCGGGTCGATGCGGGTCTGGATCAGGGCATTGCTGGCCATGGCTGAGGTTCCTGGGGTGGGCTTGGGTAGAATGTAATTCAAGTGAATGACAATTTCCATGCCGTTCAGCCCATTTCCGGCAGATCGATGACCAGCGGTTCGATCCCTCGGATGTCATCCAGTTGGGCTGCCACCCGGAACGCCGCTGCCAGCTCATCAATGCCATGAGCCTGCATCAACTGGTGACGCTGGTGCTTTTCCTCCGGCTCGGTCATCGCCATCGCCAAGTACAGGCTGGGTGGCACCGCACGAAACAGCACCTCCATGGATTTGGACAGGATGACCCCCTCCGAGAACTTGCCCGCCTCCTTGCGCGCACTGCGCATCAGAGCTTTCTGAGCCGGGGTCAGTGCACGAAAACGCGCGATCTTCTTCACCTCATCCGGCGGCATGCTCAGGCAGATCCACCACTCGATCATGTTCAACATTGGTTCGGCAGCCTTGGGCAGGTCGTCGAGGTTTTGCGTGGCCAGCCAGAACCAGGCGCCGAGCTTGCGCCACATCTTGGTGATCTTCACCACATAGGGCGCCAGCAACGGGTTCTTGGTGATGATGTGACCCTCGTCGGTGACATTGATGATCGGGCGGCCGAGCATCTGGTCGCGTTCGGCCAGGTTGTTCACCGCGTTGATCAGCGAGATATAGGCGATCGACAACTGCGCGTTGTAGCCCTCGCGCGCATAGGTGGCCAGGTCCACCAGGGTCACATCGGCCTCGGGCCAGGGTGTGCCGTCGCGGTTGAACAGTTCGCCGTCGCTGCCCTGGCAGAATAGGTCCATGGCATCGGCCATTTCCAACAGGCGCACGCGCCGCGATTCGGGTAAGGCAAGATCCTGGCCCATGGCGCGCAGGGCGTCGCGCACGTCTTCGGTCAGCACCGTGCGTTGCTGGCTGGCGCAGTGACGGGCCGCGTCCAGAATGCTCTGGCGGATCAGGCTGCGGTCGGCGCGGGTCAGGCGCTGTTCTTCCTTGTCCTCGCCGCCGGTGATCATCAACCGCGCGGTAATTTCCAGTTCGCCCAACACATCGCGCTCGTCTTCCTGCTCGGAGCCGTCCTCATCCAGGGCATCGGCATCCAGCGTCTTGACCTGGTTGGGGTTGTCCACGAGCCTGCGAGCATCGGCGAACGGCGCCAGGCTGATCCCGGCACCGGGGGCCAGTTTGAGCCGATGCACGCTCAGGCCCAGGCGTTGGGCGAAATCGGCGAACAGACCAAAGCTGTTGCCGGCTTCGACGATAAACAGTCGCGGCCGGTAGATCGCTGTGATCTGGTTGAGCAGATTGTTCAAGGTCGCCGACTTGCCCGAGCCGGTCGGGCCAAACAGGAACAGGTGCGCGTTCATCTGCCGATCCAATCGGTTCAGCGGGTCGAAGGTGATCAGCCCGCCGCCCCGGTTGAACAAGGTAATACCGGGGTGGCCGGTGCCTTCGCTGCGGCCCCAGACCGGCGCCAGGTTGGCGGCATGCTGGGCGAACATCAGTTGGGTGTACCACTGGCGCTTGTCCAGTTCAGGATCGAACACACACGGCAGCCAGCGCAGGTAGCTGTTGAGCGGTGCCACCTCATCCTCTTCTCGCACCGGTTGCAACCCCGCATTGAGCAGGGCGTTGGCCAGTTGTAGGCCGCGCGCGTCCAGCTCCGGCAGGTCACGACCGCATAGGTAGAACGCCAGCGATCCGCGATAGAGCTTGTGCGAGCGGCCAACCAAACTGCGCGCCTGTTCGACATCTTCGCGGGTCTGTTGCGAATCCAGGGTGTCGCCCACGGATTTATGGCTCAGGTGATTGAGCTGGGCTTCCAGCCGATCCTGCGGGGTGATGAGCAGGGTCAGGCACAGCACGGTGTCTTCCGGCAATTGGTCGAATACCGCGTTGAGCGCATCGCCGCCTTTGGCAGTCTCGCCGGTGAGATGGCCGATACCGGGCGGACTGCGCAGCCGGTCCAGGGTAACGACGCGGTGCGGTTGTTCATCGAACCACCACACGCCATGCCGCGTATCCGAGCGCGGTTGGCGAAAGAACAGGCGTTGGGCGAAGTCGCTGCCGCAGGCCAGTTCCAGTTCCAGTTCATCGGCATCCGGGGTAGGGGGCAGCTCAGCCAGTCGATAAAAATGCCGCCGCGCCTCGGTGTTTGTACCCAGCCAGTCGGGGGCGGGATTGAACCAGCGCAGCAACCAGGCATGGATCGCGGCGGCCTCCAGACGGCGGGCGTGGACGCCAGCATTGGCGAGCCCGCCGAGTAGGCGTTCACAGACGGCCGTTAACGCCGCTTCCGGTGGCAGGCCACGCCGTGATGGGGTGCGCGCCGTGCGCCGGTACACCACCAGCCGCGTGCGGCGGCGCTGACCGCGCCAGGGCAGGTGGCTGACGGTTGTGTCCTCGAACAGACCGCCGGGTTTGGTCACGGCTTGCAGATGTTGCTGCATGGAACGCCAATAGAACGCGCTGAACGCGTTGCCTTGCGCCCGTGGTTGCATATAAGCCCGCAGCCCTGAAAGGTAGTCGTCCCAATCGGTCTCGTCCTGGGCGTAGAGCTGCACCACCCACGGCTGCTGGTCCAGTTCATCGAAACTGTCCTGCAAGGCGTTTTCCAGCGCGTCGCGCACGCTGCACAACCACTCGGCCTCGCGGCCCTCGGTGCCGATAGCGCTTAGTTCAAAGAACGCCGCGACCGATTGACCGTCATCCAGCAGCAGGCTCTGCGAGTCGGGCAGGTACTCGACCCAGGGCAGCAGATCGACAAAGGACGGCGGCGCGGCATACAGCTGCTGTTCGTCGGCGCGGGTCGCAGGACGGCGAGTGGCGTCACGTCTCGGTGCGGGGATGCCCAAGCCGCGCAGCCGAGCCAGATAGCGTTGCCAGGCATTCCCCGGACGACGCTGTACGCGTTTCATCAGTAGTCCTCGACCCGCTCGCCGGGCAGGGCGTAATGCACCCGCTGATACAGCGGGAACACCGTGCTGTAGCCGGGCACCGGGACCGACTCTGTGCCGGCCAAATGCGGGAACATATACATCACCAGGTCCGGGTTGGGCAGGCGCTGGAACTGGCGGTAGATCTCGTTTTGCGCGGTGCGCGTGTAGCCGCTCTGATCGACCATCGGCACCGGCGGCTGCAACGGTCGGCGCAGCGTTTGGCGGGCGTCCAGCAGACGACGCAGCGAAGAGTCGCCGTCTGTTTGCTGATTCCAGATATCCAGCATTGTGGCATCGCCGTGGGGCAGCATCTTCTCCGGGTTGGTGGCGCAGCCGCCCAGCAGCACCAGGGCGGACAACAGCGCGGATTTAATCCAGTTCAACAACATGGCCGCTCTCTCCTCGGTTATGATCGACACGGCGCCCGCTGGGGTTGTAATCGACCGTGATCGCCCGCTCGATATGTACCGCAACCTTGGCGCCAGGTTGCACGTATACCGCCGCGAAAGCCTGCCCGTAGAGCTTGTTGACCCACTGCGCCATCTCCTGCACCCCACCGGCCAGAATCCGTCCCAAAGCCTCGTTGGTGGTGATGCCCACCGTGCCCAGCGGATTGCCGGGGCTGGTGTAGGTCATGCTGTTGTTGCCCTGAATCAGCGAGGCGGCGCCCGCTCCGGCGGCAGTGATCAGCGCCTGTGAGCCCAGGTACTGCTGGGCGTTGCTGCGGCGCTCACCGGCAACGCAGGGGATGCCGTAGGGATCGCTGATCCAGCCCAACCCCTGGCGGGTGTCGCTACTCTGCTCATCGTTGTCATTTTCGCGTTTGGCGCCTTTCGACGGCACCGTGCGCACCGTACCGTCACGGAACACAAAGGTCAGTGAGCGAATTTGCCCACGCACACACGACAGCGCCCAATCCCCTGAAGCCGTGCCGCTGACCACAGCGCCGGCCACTTCCGGCAGGTCGATGCCGTTGGCGGTGAGGTTGTCCGGGCCGATCAGTACCTTGAACGGATAGGGATCATTGACAGTGCCGTCTACCGGCACGCGGCCGATCAACGCAGTCATCGCCACTGAGCCCATCAACGTGGCATTGGCCGGCACGGTATACACCGGTTGCAGTGCGATTTTTTCACGCAACGCCTTGCTTGCGCTGTCGAGGCGGGCGGAGGTGTCGTCCAGTGGTTTTTGGGCGGGGCCGAATGAGGTGGGAAAGGTCAGTGGTTTGGAGGGCTTGTTTGCTGGGGCGCGGCCATCCTCGGGTTCGATCCAGATCAGTTGATCACGCATCAGACCTTGGTTATCGCTGTCCTCCAGCCCCAGACCAACCGGCAGGTCGGTATTGCCCAGCGATTCCAGACGCTGCTGCAGCTCCTCAATCAGGCCACGGGTCTGACGTTGCGTTTCGGCCAACTGCTCGCGCCCGTCCTGCATGGCGCTCTGGAGGCGCTGCTCAATGGCGCCTTCGCGCTGACGCAGCCGTTCGTTCTCGGCCTTTTCCTGTTGATTGCTTTTCAGCGCACCCAGCAGCTCGCCGCGCAGCTGTTTGACCTGGGCAACCAGCGTGGCCACCGTATCGCGCGGGGTGTCGCCTTCGATGCCCAGCGCCTGCATTTCATCGCGGCTTAGCGGCTCGACGCTATTGCTGTCGCCCGCGTTATCCCGCGACGATCCGGCCCACTTCACGCCGGCGTACAACAGCAACAAAATCAGCGGCAGCATCAGCCACTTGAGCAGGCCGTTACTCTTCATTGTCGTGGCTCCGGGGCAGGTTCAGAACCGCATCCACTGGGCTGAGACTTGGCAGCAGCGATCCGGCCAAGCCGTGGCTGCGGGTGACCAGATACACCACGCTGGTGTCGGTGGCGTCGCCTTTGGGGCCAAGGTCGAGATGCTGGAAGGTTGCGCTGACGAAATCCCCTTGCAGGCGGCGCGGATCCAGCTCAATCCAGCGCGGCGAGGTGTTGCGCAGTCGCACAGCAGTGACCCACAAGTCTTCCAGCCGCCAGGCCGCCAGTGCGCGATAGGCCAGCGGCAGCTCCGGCATCAAGGTGTCCAGCACCAGGTCATCGCGCAGAGGCACCGTACTCACGCCGGGTACTGGTTCGAGCGTACGTAGCGGCGCATACAGGCTTTGTGCGGCATAGCGAGTCAGCGCCACCGGCAGCGGCGTCGGTGGGGCAGGGCGTGCAACGGTAGCCCCCACCTCGTCGCGGGGGGCCAGCCGTTCGGCCTCGACAATACGCACCGCCTCCAGTAGCGGCTCACCGGCTTTGGCCGGCTCGGCAACGATGTCCAGCAGGATTAACGTGCCATCGTCGGCGTCCTGCAGCTGTAGGCGGCTGGGCGCGATAGCTTCGTTCGCCAGCAGGTACAGCGCGCCGCCGGCGCTTTGCACGCGCAGTTTGCCTTGCAGTGACGCAGGCAGGCCGACCCGCACATTGCGTTCGATAAACACCACCCGCTCCTGGCCGACTTGCAACGGTACCGCCAATGGCAAACGCTCCCAACGCAGGATCTCCACCGCAGTGGCCAGTGGGCTAACCAGCAAAATCAGGGCACTGCACAGCCATCGTTTCATGGTGCGGACTCCTCGCCGTTGTCATCGGGGCTACGACCAATGCGTTGCGGCGCTTCGCTGTAGCAGTCCAGCGCCAGACCGAAGGGGTTGCGCTCGGGATCTATGTCCAGCCGCACCACCTTCAGCGAATAGCGCACCAGCGCCCGCTTGACCTGCTCGGCGCCGTAATACTCATCGGCGCTCAGGTCCAGGGTGACGATCCAGTCATCATCGGAAAGGGCCTTGACCCGCATCATCGGGTTGTCGCCGTAGCCGCGGCCGGGAATCTCGTAGACCCCCCGCACCCGCTGGCGCAGCTCGCCGCTGTCGCGCCGGCGCCCGGCTTCGTCGAGCAGAAACGCCCGGCAGGCCGGGGTCAGGTAAGAGGAAAGCGCGCGGATATTGCGTGGGTAGTCGTCTTCGCCATTGGTGGGCCAACGGTGGAGCTGCTGGAAGATGTAGAAGGCAAAGCTGTACACCGTACCGGGCGGCACCTCCCACCACTTGCGCACACTGCCCGAGCGTAGATCCGGCGGAATGTGGATCGTCAGATCACGCGGTGCATTCCACCAACCGACCGCCAGTAGTGCCGCCAGCCCCAGCAACGCCAACCCGCCCAGGCGCAGGGTGCGCACATGGGCCTGCAGGTGCGTGACCTCGTTCTTGAAGCGGCTCATGCTCGGCTCCGGCGTGTGCGCCAGGCGCCCGAGTGCAGGATCAAACCTTCACCGCCGACGTAGCGGGCCAGCAGCGGATAGCGTCGGCACAGCAGCCATTGCAGCTGCCGATACAGCCAGGCATCCGGCCGGCCGCGCTTCTGGCGGCGCAGCAAGCCACCGCCGAAAAACACCCCGCACACCACCGCGATCAGCATCAACGTGGGCACCATCGCCACGCTGCGGCTCAACCAGGCCAACGGCAGCCCGGTGAGCGCCCCCAGCGTGGTGCTGATCCCGGTGCAGGCCCATAGCTCATCGGCCGTCAGTCCGCGCACCACCACCGGCTGGCGGTTCAGGCGGTGGGGTAAAAAGCTCAGGGTCTGATCGGATCGCGATGTGCTCAGCATGGCGGCCTTCTCCCTACAAGATCCCGGTGGCCTGGGTCAGCAACCAGATGCCGACCACCAGCAACAGCGCACCCACCGCCACGGTCAGCCCGAACTGGCCCCAGGTTTTGCGCCCGGCGTGGATCTCCGAATAGGTGGTGTAGGCGTGGTAGCAGACGCCAATGAACATCGAGGCGATCACCAGCAACGCCACCAGCATCACGATGTCGTAACCGTAGTTCTGCATCGTTGAGATAATGCCGTCGCCGGTCCCGCGCGAGGGCTCTTCCAGGCTGGGCAGCGCACCCTGCGCCCGAGCCGGTGAGAACAGCATCGCCGCCGACCAGCCGCCGAACGCCACGGCCAGTGCAACGGGAAAGGCCTGATGACAACGCTTCATGGCAACCTCGTTCATGACAGCAGGAAATAGGTCAACACCACATACATCGCGGCAAAACGCACCGCTACCCCGAGCAACTGACGCTGGCTCAGCTTGTGCTCGGCCCAGCCGACATAGGCCGTGCGCAACGCCCATACGCCCCACATCAGCAGTACCGCGAATACCACTGCAATCAACAGCGCCGCACTGGCACCCGGCGTGAACCCGCCGTGGGCCAGGAAGGCGATGCTTTGCTCGTTACTCAGGCTCATGGTTGGCCTCGGTCTCACGGCGGTAGTCGCCGGACAACGGCAGCGGATCGCGCGGCTGGGCACGCTGCGGGCTCAGGTGGTCACGGATGCCCTGGCGCATGCGCTGCACGTCATCGCGGAAACGGGTGTAGTCGAAGTGGTAGCGGGAGGTGTCGTCGCGGGGGAGGCGGGCGCTGGCTTCGGCTTGGCGTTCGATGAGGTCGAGTTGGCGCAGTAATCCCATCATGCGTGTTGCTTCTGGCGTCGTGCCAGAAGGGTAGGCAAGAGGGGATATTAGCAGTAGAGCAATAATGATCAGCACTTGTCGGCTGACGGTGTGAAGGCAATCCATCGACCGCAACTCTAATATATGGGAGATCGATGTTCTTAAGGTTGCTTGTGCACTGCCACCCGAAATAGGAATGGGCCTTGATCCGGTATTATCAAAAGGTGTTGTGCAGTTGAAACTGGGAGCCAGTTTGTGTATGGGTCGGAGTATGTTGGATAAACGAAACGATAAGCCGGCTTATTCGGCACGGCTCATCGTTTCGTCCAAAAAACAGGATGTCAGTTATTAATAATTACTTGTAGATCTGAGCCGGAGATTCCTTTGATGTATGTGTAGCTAGTCCCCAGGACTGTGAGCTGTTCGTCCGAAATTTTAGCTTTTGAAATTGCTGGCTGTACTATAAAAAAGCCAACTGATAGTTCGTTGTCTCGGCATTTGTAGCGAAGCAAATCAACTTCGTCAATGGTGCCTTTTAGTATTCTGTTAAAGCCTTTGTCAATGGACTTTGAAAAGCGAGATACCATCTGTGAAAAGAGAGCTTCACCAGAGTGTAGCCATTTTACTGATCGAGAAGTTTGACCGGTGACTTCATAGGTGTCAGTAACTCTCGCACCAGGCGTCGCCACTCCATCCTTAGATCCACAATACTTGCAGTGATAGAAGTCAACAGTGATGATGCCATCGTTTTCGTTTATCCCGATGAGGTCGGCGATCTCGCCAGCACCGTCGTCATTGAAGATAATCTGGTACTTGTCTTCAATTTTTTTGTACGTGAAACCCTGTACGGTGTCTAAGTTTTCGTCTTTGCCCATCGATTCGTTCTGAATCTGGGTATCTCCCCAATCCCACGCCGAGATGAGCTTTAATGGCATCTTAATATTTAGTGTCACAGGGGAGTAGTATCTGTAATTCCCGAATATGAATGACCCATCCTGCTTAAGGATTCGAAACGGGTTGTCATCCAAATACTCTGCCAACGGACGCTCATTTTGCAGCGAGATTTTTGCACCGTCGCAGATAGTTTTATATCCATCTTCTAATAGGTTGATTTTAACTATGGCGATTTGTTGGTGGTGTTCTTCATCAGAATCAGTAAGGAGTGGTATTTCTAATAGGGTATCCGAGGTGCGTTTCGGTTGGCCTGGGTAAACATCCAAAAGATTGTAGGATAACCCATTTATCGTTATTGATATTTTTCCCTCTGTCTCGATAGCGATCGAATCCGGCCAGTCTGCGTAGAATAATCCAGTCGGCCATGCTTCACGTATTTGTTCAGAACGCATTACATTATTCAGGATGTTCTGCGGGTCGATATCTGTATCATTGAGCTTCACTGCTGCTTGATCGCACCAACGTACCCAATAGTCGATGGATTCTGAGTTCATTTCCCATATTTTACCTTTATGGGAGCATCCAGCAGTGGTCTTATCACCATCCTCAAAGCCCGTTGCAAAGATGTTGGACTTCACCGCTGTTCCATTCTCGAGTTCACTCATAATTGCATTGATGTCGCGACCTACATGCATCGTGAACCGTACATCTTTTTGTGCGCGTGATAGGCCAACGTTCTGTAGCTTCAGGAAGGTAATGTTGTGTAATGTTCGGAAGGTTTTCTCACCTGCTATTTTGGTGCTGTCAGAGGAAACCAGGTCCCGAAATTTCAATGCTTGACCTTCGTCTCCTGAGCAGTTTATAAAAAGTGTTTGATCATCCTTGCGGTAGTATGCGAGGTACAAATACCATTCAGTGTTGTGGATTTCGAAAGTATTAGCCCAGCCGACGGATACGTCTGCTTTTGTTACTAACATTACCGTATCCCCGGACTCGTTTACGGACGAATACTGGAGCTTTTCTTTATTGGACTTGAAGTGCGCGGCTCTCTCGGGAGTCCAATCTTCTTTTTTTACGTGGTACGCAATCGCGCTGATTTTCGGTATTGGATTGAGGGCTAGAATTTTTTCTCCGTCCTCGTCGTCAGAAAACTGCGAGGTTAGCTCCTCCCTCTGAACTTCTCTGTGGATTTTTTCTGCGCTGACGTCTCGGATTACCGCACTCCAGTCTGCGCTTTCTTTGTAAAGCGCAGACATCTGTGAGTCCATTTTTTGGTTGGCGATATTTGCGACGAATTTTGCATTTCCGAGTTTTTTATCTACTCGTGTCAATCGACCTATGAATTGCAGGGTGACGGCTGGGCTTCTGTGCTGGTCATGTATAGCGGCGATTTTCAGCTCTGGAAGATCGAAGCCCTCTCCAAGCATGTCGACACATACAATAACTTTGTGTTTTTTGTTTTTTATATTTTCGAGAGTTGCCGCTCTGTTGGCTGACTTGCTGTGTATGAGTACTGGTTTTAGATCTTCAAATTTACGGTAAATTTCGAAAAGAAGTTCTGCTTTCTTCTGCGTTTTTGCCCTAACCATCATTAAGTGATCTTTACCCTCATCTAGATCGGTTCTGAGGAGGGCTATTGCTTTTTCTGCAATAGCTGTATCAGCTAGACTGGGTTGGTACTCTCGAATTGGATGAAATTCTATTTCTTGGAAGTAGCCATCGATCTGGGCTTCTTTGAGTGGATAGTTATATATTATTTTTCCATCCAATCCCTCTTTATCTTCACGAAATGGCGTCGCAGTGAATTGGATGCAAGGCTTACCCGCAAACGCTTTGCGAATCCGATTCCATGTGCTGGCAGCGACGTGGTGCGCCTCATCTATAACTAGATGAGTACAAAGTTTTGTCAGGGCAGCAAGCTCCTCCTCATTAAAATGCTGGAGTGCTTGAGGAGTGGCTATCAGAACGTTGAATTGTTCCAGCTTCTCCACTTCGTTAACGGTGAGTTTTGAGCTCAGTTTTGAGATCGCAGGGCTCAAAACCGCTGGGACCACCGCTTTCATGTTGCGGAGAGTCCTAAGGGCAACAATTTTCTCGGCAGTCTGCTCTCGCAGTGCGTCGGAGGGTACGACAATCAGAGTTCTTGGAAATGCGCCGGCCAAAATCAGCGAAAAAATTGTGTCGGTTTTACCTGTTCCCGTGGGCATCACGACAGTAGCGGGAATATCCGGGGTGGAGATTAGATGGCCCAGCGTGATGTGCAGTGCAGCGAGCTGGGGTTTGCGCAGCCCGAAATCTCCATTGCTTGAGTTCGGTTCTATAAAGCGAAATGGATTATCTATCCAGCTACGGTATGCATCATTCGTTTTATACATCCCTGCATCGAGCGGCATCAGTCCATCTCCAAGTAAGTGGTTGCGTTACATCTGATTGTTGTTGATAGCTTTGGCTTACAAAAGGTAAGGATTTCTAAGGAACTTACACGCTTCGATGTAGTGGCACAATAGTGTCGGAGTACCTTGATTGCTTGATTGTCAGATGAAGTTGTTTACAAATATTTTTTGAAGCTTCCTGCCGTCAGATCCATCGCCATTCCCAACGCCGCTGCTGCCGGCAAAAGGATCCATAAAGGATGAACACTGATCGGTAAGGCCAAATACGTCACCCACGGCAACACTGCCAGCGGCAGAATCGCCGCTCTTGCCCTATGGTAGAGGAATCCAGATTCCCGTCCGGCAGAGAACCGCCGCAGATCCCGCCGCACCAGCCCATCCACCAGCCCGGTCAATGCCGCCAGCGCAACCAACGGCAAGGCAATGACCAACACCAGCAATCGCAGCCCAAAGGTCACCGTGGTGTAGAACGCCGCCAGCACATACCGCTCCAGATACACCACGGCCTGAGCCAGGCTAGCGTTGAACCCTCTCGTGGTATCAGCCGCTTTCGCCTGTTCGTTCATCCTTTTCAACCAGTCGAGCAGCCCACTGTCGAGCAGCAGGGTCTGATGCAACCAGCTCACCAGCCAGTAGGCGCTGCGCCCCGGCTCCTGCACTACCACGCTGCGGGTGAACTGGGCCAAAAGCTGTTGCAGCTCGAAGTTCATCATCCCTTGTGCATGCCGCCAACCTTGCTCCGGCCAGAACAGATGCATACCGACCAGCTCAATCACCAGGCACAGCAACAGTGACCCCAGCATCACCCCGATAAACCGCAGCGGCAGGGTGATAAGGCCCACCAACAGCCCATGCTGCCGCGCCTGCTGTTGTTGGGCGACGCTGGCCGGATCACGCATGGCCACAGGTTTGTGTGTACCAGGCCGGGGCGTCATTGCTGTACTGGCGGCGCATTTGTTCGGCCAGGGCGCGCAGGTCGTCGGGCAGGCCGGTGTTGGGTTCGTGGATCGGCAGCGGCATGCGCAGTTTCCACAGGGTGCCGCCTTCGAGCAGGGCAAAGGCCTGGCCCTTGGGCAGGGCGACGATATGTGCCGGCTCCAGCAGCGGCACGCTGGTGGTGGTGATGCGGTCCATGCTGCTGGAGGTGAAGGCGGTGTGGCCGTGGGGATCGGAGCTGTCGGTGGCGCCGCTGAGCGGTGAGACGCTGGCGACATCGACCTTGGGCAGTTGCTGGGTCAGCAGTTCGGCCGTGGCGGTCTCGCGCACGCGCAGCATGATCAGGTTGTTGAAGTTGCCCACCACCTGGGCGGCCTTGGCGCGGTTGCCCAGGCGCGCTTCGATGTCGCTGAGGGTCTGGGTGTAGGCGGTGACTTGTACGCCCGCGCCACCGGCTTTGTTGACCATGGGGATGAACTCGTCGCCCATCAGTTCGCTGAATTCGTCGGCGTGGACGTTGATCGGGGCCATCGGCTGGTTTGCGGCGCCGGGCAGGCCGTCGCCCAAGCCGAATTTGTACAGATGGCCGGCCACGGAGACTAGGTCGGCGAACATCGAGTTGCCGACGGCGGCAGCGACCTCACTGTCGGACAGGGCATCCAGGCCGACATAGACCACCGCGCGTTGGCGCACCACCTGCATCCAGTCGAAGATCGGCCGTGGGTCATTCAGGTCCGCGTAGTCCGGGGCCAGCAACTGGGCAATACGGCCACTGGTCAATTTTTCCAACAGCGGCAGCAGCGAGGCGACGATCTTGTCGAAGAAGGTACGTTCGTAACGCACGGCGCTGCGCAGGCCTTCGAGTACCGGGTCGAACAGCGGCGCCTGGGTCAGGTACTGCTCAATCGCCACCACCCGGCGGTCGCGACCGAGCATATGGCGTGGGGTATTGCGCTCGTTGATGCCGCCTTCGATTTGCACGACGGCTTCCCAGGCTTTGGGCGCGCGCTTGGCGAACAGGTGTTGGGCGTATTCGATGAACAGGGTGTCAATGTTGACCACATGGCGTTGGATCAGCAGGTAGTCGGGGCGGTGGCCGAGTTCGACCAGGGCACGGGCGATGATGTTGACGAAGCGCCAGGCGAATTCGCGGAACGCGGCGCTGTTGCCTTCATTGGAGAGTTGCCCGGCGATGCGGCTGGCCACCTCGGTGATGCGACCAAAACGGCCGACGGCGTTGTAGCGCGCGGAACTGTCGGGCCAACCCAGATGGAACAGGTAGAAGGCATCCAGCCGGCCGCTGCGCAGGCATTCCAGGTACACACGCTTGAGCAGGTCGGCATCACCCTTGGGGTCGAACACGATGCAGGTCTCGCCACGGCAGATGTCCTGGGCGATCAGTTGTTCAGCCAGCCGGGTCTTGCCGACGCGGGTTGTGCCGAGCACCAGGGTGTGGCCGACCCGCTCGCGCAGCGGCAGGCTGACTTCGACCTCATGAGGTTCGACGCCGTGCAGGCGGGCCAGGCCGCCCACCGCAGGCAAGGGGCGCACTGGATTCAGTGGATGGTCCCAACGCGTGACGCGCGCCAGTTGCGGCAAGGGCTGGGGGGCAAATTCCAGGCGCTGTTCCAGGCGGCGCGCATAGCGCAGCCGCCAAGGGGGCTCGACGTAGTGCCGGAACTCCGGGCGGTAGGTTTGCAGCAGGCGGTGGGTATGGTGCGGTTCCCAACGAAAGCCGCGGCCGAGAAACAGCCGCTCCTGGCTGACCGGGATTTGGCTGTCGCGCAGGGCGTAGCGGGGCAGGCGCCGGATGTTGCGGCGGTAGCGCAGGATTACCCAGGCCTGTTGGAGACGAATCGCGCCGAACACGATAAACCCCAATGCCGCCCCCAACCCCAGTGGCGGACTGAGCGCCACTGCCCACGGAGCAGCCAGGCACAGCAGCGCACTGCCGGCGCAGATCGCCACGGTGTACAGCTCCACCGCCGGGCGCAGCAGCACTTCGACGGTCTGGGCCATGTCATTGCTCGATGGCCGTGGCGGTGATCAGCACCGGGTAGCCGCTCAGTCCCAGCCGCTGGGCCAGGTCATCGCCGGGCACTGGGGTCAAGCTCAGGCCGGGGGCACGTTCGCGCAGGGCCTGCAGTGCTTTGGCTGACTCAACATTGACCACCAGCCCGGCGGCGCCGAGGCGTTGCAGGTCGGGTAGGCGTTGTTGCAGCCAGGCGTGGGAGCGCGGGTCGTCACCGATGAGAAACAGCGCGGTGATGCCGGGTAGGCTGATCGCTCGCGGCTCTACAGGGCCAGGGCGCAGTGAGGGTGAGCGGATCGGTAGCAGCGCGGCTTCGTTGTACGGTGCCGTTGGCGCGTCATCGAACGCTGCGCCCAGCACAAGGCGGGGCACCCACAACACTAATAATAGGGCGACGTGTTTCATGGCGTTCTCCGGGGCGAAGCTGCGACCTCCAGCCTTGCCAGGTGCTGGCCCACTTGCTGTCGGTAGCGAACGGCCGGTGCGCCGCCGGCGGGGCGATGATAACGCCCGGCGGCCATCAACCAGCTTTGGTTGGGGTTGTACTGCTCGCGCAGAATGGTCGCGGCCAGGCGCAGGTTGCGGTACGGCTCCAGCAGCTCGCAGGGTTGCCGCACGCGATGGCGTTGATAACCGGCATTGAGTTGCCCCAGGCCTACATCTACCCGTGTGGCGGGGGTGAGCTGCAAGACCTGGCGTAGATCGGCGCAGGCCTCGCGGCGGGTGCCGTAACGGCGGGGTTGGCCGGCGACATTCAGCGTCCAGGGCCAGGGCACGGTCCGCCCACGCAGGTTGCGTCCGCTTTCTTGCAGGGCCACTGCGTAGAGCAGATTCGGCGGCACCCGGGCCTGTGCGGCTGCCAATTGATAGGCTGGCGGTGGCAGTTCCCGCGCGGTGAGTGCGGATGGATCGAGCAGTGTCGGGACCAGCAGCAGTGCCGTGCAGTGGCCGATCATTGACGTTGCCATTGCCCGCCCACCTCGCGCACCAGCGCCGGCAGCTCACCGGCCACGCCCAAGCTGGCCCAGCGCCCGGCGTCGTGATTAAGGGTGACCCGGCGCTCGCGCACGCTGCGCGGGTCCAGTGCCATGCGCTGGGCCCATTGCCGCAGGCGGGCATCGTCGTTGTCGCTACCGACCATGTACAGGTCGAACTCGCGGCCGGCGGTTTGCAGCTTCTTGACCTGCAGGTTGCAGGCCGTGCAATTGTCCTCGATAAACAGCGCCAGGCGGCCATTGCCTTGCAAGCGCGCCGGGCTGCTGTTGGCGGCGGTCAGGGTGACCACTTGCAGGGTCGGGTACAGCCGCTTCCAGGCCTGGTCATAGGCACGTTGATAGGCCAGTTCCTTGGTGACACGGGCCGACTCGGCCAGTACCTGTAGTTCGGCAAAGCGTCGGCGTTCTTCGTCATTGCGGGCTTCGATACCCAGTGCAGTCAACGGGTCAAGGTTGGGTGAGTAGACGCCCAGCGGGCCTTGTTGCAACTGCCGGTAACGTGCCCAGTCCTCGGCAAGTAGGCCCCAATCTTCGGCCCGTTGTTCGTCGCTGCGGGTTTCGCGGCTGTCACGTTGCTGGCTGAGGCGGGTGTCACTGGTGGCTTCACCGCCAGCCAATGCAGAGGCCAGGCCGATCAGCAGGGCCGCCAGTACTGCGGCGGCCAGTGCGGGCTGGAGCAGTTGCGAGGTCATGGCTTACTCCTGGGGCAGCGGCAGGCGCTGCATCTGTTGGCCATTCCGGAACAGCGCGCTGCGTGATTCCAGGGCCTCCAACTGCCAGCGGCCTTCGGCATCGCCGACCTGGAGCAGGCGAACGGTGGCCAAGCCAGTGGTGCCGTTGGGTTGGATTGCCAGGAAGGGTTCGCCGCCACGCAACTCCATGCCCAGTAACTGGAAAGTCGGGGCCGTGGAAACAGCGCGTGGCTTGGCAGCGCGAGGGCGCGGTTTGGTTACGATAGGTTTGGCGGGGTTGATCTGTTGAACCAAGGCGTCGAGACGGCTTTGCAGGGCGATCAGGTCTGTGGCACTGGCGAGATCCTGCTGACGCTGGTCGAGGGTGTCCCACTGTTGCTGCCAGTGGTCGCGCATCAGCTGGAAATCGCTTTCCGTGACTGTGGCCGGTGCTGCCTCGACCGAGGCCCGGAACGCTTCCAGTTCAAGTGCGCGGGTTTGCAGTTCGGCAATCTGCGCATCAGGTGCGCCCTGGCGGCGTTGTGCATCCAGTCGGGTCAGGGAGAGTGCCAGCGCGACCAAGCCGACGCTGATCAGTGTCAACCATACGACCACTGCCACGCGGATCAGGCGCGAACTATTGAGGGGCGTTGAAATCATGGCTGAGCCTCGCCATTGGATTGGGTGGTGATAAAGCAGACCTGTCGTGCGCGTTCATCTATCGACAGGCGCCAGGCATCACCGGCCAGCAGTTGCAGGGTCTGGTTCAACGGCAGCGGGCCAAGCCGTAAATGTGCCGCCGGCAAGGGTAGATCCCACAAGGTCGCCAGTACCGGGTCACCCTCACACAGCTGGTAGCCAGAGCGGCGCAGCACATAGCGCATGGAGTCGCCGACGGTGGTTGCGTGGGTTGCTGGAATACGCAGGTCGATGATTTGCCGCAGCAGGTTCTGTTGTCCGGCATCGGGGCGCAGTTCAACCAGGGTGTAGCGGCTTTGGCGCAGGAGCACGCGTGCATCCTCGTCGGTTGGCACCGGCATCGGTGTGATGGAAAGTGCTGTTTCCTCTGTGGTTGAGGCACATGCACCGACCAGCATCGCGGCCAAAGCGGCAATGATCGGGCGATAGCAATTTGGGCGTATCAGCATGATGGGCTCCATGACAGTTATGGCGCAGCGTCGTGCTTTGATATGCCCGCTGCCATCTGGAATGGGCAAGGTGCGGTATCCCGATAGTGCATGGCGGCCGGTCGCCGATGAAAAGATGCAGCATCAAGACATCCACAGTAGGAGAGCAGATGAGTTGCGAAGGACCGATCAACGATGCAAATGCACGCGGCATCGACGTGTCGCGCTGGCAGGGTGATATCGACTGGGCGCGCGTGGCCGGCGCGGGCGTTACCCATGCGATAGCAAAGATGACGGAGGGCGGCGACTACACCGATCCCAAATTCGTCGAGAACTTCCAAGGCATGAAGGCGAACGGCCTGAAGGCCGGGGGGTACCACTATTTCCGTGCGTTGAGCAGCACGCCGTGCGAGCAATTGGCCAATATCCAGGGCTGCCTCGCCGAGGTGGGGTTCAAGGTCGGGCAGGACATCCTAGCCATCGATGTCGAGACCCATCGCAACGAAGGGGCTACCCCGGATCAGATGGCTGATGCCTTGTTCCAACTGGTGACGCTGGTCAGGGTGTCGCTGCTGGAGGGGGCGTATCCGCATATTTATGCCTCGCCCAGTATCTGGAGCAACAGTGTGGCCTGGCGCAGGTATGACTTCAGCGAATGCCCGCTGTGGATTGCCCATTGGGACGTCGCCGAGCCCACCGTGCCGGAAACCTGGAGCAAACACGGCAAAAGCTGGCAGTGGTGGCAGCACAGCAGCAAGGGCCAGGTCGAGGGTATCCAGGGCGCGGTGGATCTGGATTGGGTCAAGCCTTGAAGGCAAACAGCACAACGGCCCCGATTGGGGCCGTTGCTTTTCAGGCTCAATACTCGTCAGGCAGCAGCATCGTCGTCACCGACCGATCCCACTCGGTGATGATCCACAATGTCAGCTCCGGCGCGACGTGATAGACCGAGAGCAGGCGGTTGCCAAGCTCCAGCGCGGACTGATTTTCCTCCCAGTCTTCAGGACAAATATCGCCCCAGTCACCGTTGAGGTGGCGTAGCAGGTAGGGCAGGGGCTGGAAAGAACTGCTTTCGATCAGGGCTTGAACCCCGGCCGTAGCGACGATCATGCCCGGCGAAAAGCGCGGGGCGTTAACGCATGCGGTTTCCATGATGGAATCCTCCATAACGTACGACAAGGCCACGGCAAGCCGTGACGCCGTCGGATGGATGAAAGGAACACGGGTTCTAAATGGACTCGGCAGTCGCCGGTGCATCCGCAGGATGGGGTGCTTCGGCCTCTTCGGAATCAACCTTGGGTCGGGCTTGGTAGACCAGCTTTCCGTCGACCTTGACCCAACTGACAAACAGCAACCGCGCCTTCAAGCTGACGCCGGTTTTGCCGGCTTTTTCGCCACGGTTGTAGCGGAACAGATCGGTCCACAGATCGCCGAGACGAAAGCCCATCAGGACTTTTTGGCCCCGGTTGACGGCGTTGGCGTAGCGGTTGACCAATTGCTGCGCTTCAGCGCCGCAGACAATGACGTCGAAGTAGCGGTACTCAGGCGCCTGTGTGGGCCCATTGAGCGCGGCGATGGTGCAGGCCAGGAATGACTTGCCGCGGCTGGGTGTGACCTCACGAATTCGGTTGAGGTAACCGAGGCCCTGGGTGTGCAGATCGAAGTAGGTCGTCTCTTCAGAGACGCAAGACGATTGAGACATGACAGTCTCCTTCCATTCAAAGTGGAGATGAACATGGGAGACGTCCCGTCGGAACGTGGTCCCACGGGTTGATTACCAGTGTTGGACTGGTGATGTGCGTGACGCGGATCAGCGCCTGAGCGCCGTGGCCTTGAAGACCGAGACCACCTGGGCATGTTGCCGAACGGGTCGGCGGAACATGCTTTCAGCGTGATCCTGTTGCTTGCCTGTGGCATGTATGAATACGCCGTGCACGGACACCCGAATTCGCGGCTGCAGGTATGAGGAAGCCCCGCGAACGGGGCTTCTGAGTGGTGGGATCATTGCAAGTCTTCGTAGGTAGGTAATCCCGCCAGGCACGCAGCATTTGGGTCGAATATCAGTACCCGAACATCAGCCTGTGCCGCCAAATGCAGCACCTCGACCAGTTCTCTGGGCATGCCTTTGCAGAGTTGTTCCTGGCGCAACTGTTCTGCTGTGATGCTTCCGACCTTGCTTAGATGCGTATCGGTCCAGGGTGTGGCAATCAGTTTGAAACCGATAGCATCGCTGGCCGGTAGCACAAAGGACTCAAACAGCAGGCCATTTAAAGACGTCAACATTTCCAGCGTGCTCCAGGCCGTTTCCGGCAAGTGGGCACTGTTGACCTCCCAGCAACGGCTGTAGTGGCCGGTCTCAAACGTCAGTTGCTGAACTCTCTGTTGGGCATGGGCCTGGGAATAGAGATCGCCCACCAGGAGGGGCGGTGATTGATCGTGGGCAAATACTCCGTAGATCACCTGCACCACGATTCCTGGATTTGGGTGGTTGTCGTCATCGACCGTCGACGCAGCGTTTGAGGTAATGATCAGCGCATGGGTGTCATTGAACAGACAAGGCCGACGTTCGAGTTGCTCGTCATCCAGGTGCTGCTGGGAAGGATGGGGTGGCAGATAGCACAGCGGCGCCTTGGCATCGTAAAGGATGGCCAGCAGGCGCTGGATGCGCAGTTCGTTAAAGCCGCGGACGAATGGGTTGAATGGATGATTGTCGATAGGCATGGCTACTCTCCTATAAGCAAATGAGGAGGGACACCACCCCCGACGGGAGGTGTCCCGTCGGGTGCCTGAGTTGCTGGATTACCAGCCGTTGTAGTGGATGATCAGGTTGGCGATGAGGTAGCGTCGCCGGGAGTCCAGCAGACCAAAGTCAGCCAGTCCGTGGACGCCAACCCGTTGCAACAGGCGTCCCCCGGTTTCATCGTTGTAAAAACTGACCAGCGCAGCAAGGAACACCTGCTCACCATGACTCATGGCGCCGATGGCCGTGTCAATCAGTGGGACATCGGGGCACAGATCCCATTTACTGAGGGCTAGATTGATGTCGTTGTGATGCTCAATACCGAAGTAACGTGGGCCTGCGAGCCGGACGGCGTGTTGCCAGGTTTGGAAGAACTGCTGGGTTGCAGGGGCCTCGGGGTGATCAGCGATCATCTGGTCCGAGACCTCGGGTTTTGTGGGCTGTAGGTTCATGGATGAATCTCCAGACAATGACGGCCTGAGTCGGCCGTGGAAAGGACGATGGCCTGTGACATGCAACAGGCTGTTGGACCAACGCAGCGGGTACTGCGCCGTAGCCTTGAAGATCTGGACTACCTGGGCGGGTGCCGAGCGAGTCGGCAGCGCTGGGCGTTAGCCTGGAGAGGATGGTGGGTGGCGGGGCAGCGTCAATCGGCAACGGGCGCAGCCCGCTATAGGCGGGTGCTGAATATCTGGATCAAGAGTATTGATGGTGACGCGAGTTTTGTATGCTGATGTGGCTAACTGGGCCATCCAACATAGTGATGTATGATTTTTTCTAAGCGTTCTGGCGAGATGATTACGCCGCAGCAATTTTGATGAATTAACAAGAAAGGGATGACATGAAAGAGACTTACAGTGTGTCAGTGCCGGGCGCGAAATACCCGTCTTCAAAGGATTTTCAAACCCAATCTAGACATGCCCAGGTCTGGCAACTGTTGCTGAAAAAGGCACATGGTAGTCAGGCCACGTGCCTGTGTACGGGGCCTGGATTAAAAAGGCTCAGTATTCGGCACCTTAAAGACAGCGACCGCTACGTTCTTGCCAGATGTGCAAATACAGGCCCGGAACACGCATTCGATTGTCGTTTTTTTAGTGAAGATGAAAGCCGGACGGGATTGAAGTCGTACGTTGATGGTGTCGTGGTGGAAGGTGATGACGATGACGTAAAGGTCCGTCTCTCTCAAGCGATCAAGCTCAGAAAAAAGAACGACGCTGTTGAACCCCAAGTGGAGCTCATACTTGACCCTCGTAAACCTGGGCGAACGCAGCGCGCAATGACCCTCTTAGGATTGCTGCATCTACTGTGGACGCGGAGCGATCTGAATACTTGGGTGCCTAATATGGAAGGCAAGCGTAGCGATACGATCCTCCAATGGCTGCTAATACAGACAGCCGAACACATCAAAACCTGCCGAATGACCTTGGATCGAGTGTTGCTGAGCCCTGCGAGAAATGGTTCAAAGGAGGCCACCCGCAACGTTTCCGTCTTGGAGAAGGCCAAAACGCTCCAATACCGGTTAATTGCAGTGGGTGTACTGCAGCCTTATGCTGGCGGCGTTGATGAGATGTCGGCGCTGTCATTGATGAACAGTGCAGGTATGCCAACCCTGTACCTCAAGAGCGACGTTTGGGCAGATGCACAGCGTAGTTTCGCCCGAGAGATCTTAGCCTGGAGACAGGGCGCCAAAACTATATCTATCGCGTTTATAGGCCAGCGTCATAACAGTCGATACTACGATGTTCTCGACATGGCATTGATGCACGTGAGCGATATGCTGATCCCGTTGGATTCTGGCTTGGAAGGTACTGTAGAGGCCATGCTTCGCGAGCAAAAGCGTAAGTTCTCCAAGCCACTTCGGTTTGATGGCGACGATAAAACGTTGCCTGATTTCTGGTTGAAGGATCTGGATGATGAGTATCCGATGGAAGTGTTCGGCATGAACACTCCGGAGTACTTGCTGCGCAAGGCCGACAAGGTCACGTTCTATGATGCCGAGTATAAAGCGCGCTTGGGGTGGTGGTATTGGGACGCGTATCAGGATCCCGCTGGGGCTAATATTCCCCACTTACCACCAGCTACACGATAGCCTCTTCGTAAAAAAGCAGGATATGCCTCTTCAGTTTGTCCCTGAAAGGTAAAGAGCATGGCGACTAATCAGCAGAGTTGGTCGCCGCTCCCTATACCTCTTTTGTGTATGGTCAAGACGCCTGTATAGCTTGCTCCACTGCTGCGTGAGAGGAGGTCTGCATGTCTACCCGCGTTATCCGATAAGGGAGAATTCCTACCCGCCGCGCTTCGACCTTGAAGGTGACGCGCAGATTCTCCTCCCGATCCTCCCACTCCTCGCGCACAGTGCGGCCATCGACCAGCACACGCATGCCTTTCTGATACAGCGCCTGCCATTGTTCCGCTTCGGAATGCCACAGCTCCACGGGCGCCCAAAAACCACCGCGATCCTCATAACCGTCCTTAATCAATACCGGGTTGTCGAAGTAAACGTTAAGCCGCAACAATCGCCGCGGTTCGGCATTGTCCCGTGGGAACTCACGGTATTCCGGTGCAGTACCGATATTCCCCTCGCCGACAAAGTAGGTGCTCATACGACCTCCTTACTGATGGATTGCAGGCGTTGTTCATAGGTGCGCTCGGCCACGGCCAATTTGTCGGTCGT
This sequence comes from Pseudomonas sp. ICMP 8385, assembly GCF_002699915.1. NCBI lineage: Bacteria > Pseudomonadati > Pseudomonadota > Gammaproteobacteria > Pseudomonadales > Pseudomonadaceae > Pseudomonas > Pseudomonas sp. ICMP 8385. The sequence continues at coordinate 37,658 of NZ_LKBY01000146.1, forward strand.
CGTGCGTGCCAGGTGCATCAGGGCGTGAATCAGGCTGATCTGTGCGTTGAGCAACACCCGTTGCTGCTCCAGTCGATACAGCGTTGGCACTAGCGCATCCGGTGTACTCGGCGCCAGTAGCAGGGCCTGCCATTGCGCCACGCCCATGGCGGTACGGTCGACGCGACGCCAACGCAGAAACGTGGTGCCTGCGCCGGTGCTCTGGCTGCTCAATTGCACCGGCAGCAGATGCAGTGGCGAGACGCGGGCACGCGCTACTTTGTGTGGCAGGGTCTGCTGGATCAGTTCGTCGCGCAGTGCGATGCAGCTATCGACCAGCGTGGTCAATTCCCCCTTACCTTTAAAAGCCCTTAAAAGGCCCTTTAGGGAGGTGGCCTGTTCCAGCAGGATGGTGACCTCGTCTGCAATCGGTGTGGGCATGGTCAAGAGTCCTCGGGCAGTCCGTGGGTGTTGTTGCTGGTTGGCCCAGCACTGTTGAGAGCGGCTGGCTCACTCTGTCGAAGGGCAGGCGCATGTCTGGCACGCAGGCTGCCATCGAGGATGTTCTGCGGCAGTTCACCAAACTGCTCGCGAGCCCGTTGCGCTTTGGCATTGTTGGCCGCGAAGTCATCGCGACAGGCACCACTGGTACGATAGGTCTGGATCAGGCTGAACAGGCTGCGCAAGCAGTGGGCACCCTCGTCCAGCCAGTATTCAAGGGTGGGTGGGTCGATCAGGGCAGTGTGTTGGGCCAGCAGTGCGCGACGGGCCAGTTCGTCGTAGTCAGCCAGCAGGTAGAGCGCCAGAAACCCCAATGGGGCGTTGAAAGTGACTGGCAGTTGGACCGGTTCCACGTTCAGGTTGTCACCCAAGCTGAAGGCCGCGGGGGCCTGGGCCATGGCGGCGTTGAGTTGTGCGTGGAGGTTGAGCAGGGCAGTGCGGGTGCTGTCGAGCTTGGCTTCAAAACGCAGTAACAGGGCGTCGGCGTAGGGATCGTCGCGTGCGGCGTCACGGTAGACACGGTTGACCAGGGTGACGAAATCATTCAGGCCGCGGATGCGTGGTGCGTCAGCGGACGGCAGTCGGCCGTTCCACAGACGGATCGCATGAAGTGTATGCAAGGTCAGGCGCATTTGGCTGCGCAGGCTGCCGAGCGGGGCGTCTTCGATCGTGGCCATGGGCAAAGGGCTTAAGGGCAAGTTGAGGTTTCAGGCTGACGGGTTGGTTAGGCGCTGTCTGTGCACAATGGGTAGGTGGCGTATCCCGGTTTGTTGGCGACCTGCTGTGGATTTATGTCAGTGACATAAGTCGGTTAGGTACGATCAGCGGATCTTGAGTAGTTTGCGCAGTTGCGCCAGATGCTGGTGTGCGAGGGCGCGTTGCGCTTCCTGCTGCTCGGGTGTCGCGGTTGTTGGCGCTGCCGGTTGGAACGATTGTGCTGCCCACGGATGAAAGTCCCCGCGCAGGGCTTTTTGCAGAATGCCGAACAGGTAATTGGCCGGGCGTTGCACGTCGCCGGTTTCGCAACGTACCTGCCATTCGTTCAGCACCGCCTGACGCAGGTCGGGCGCGATTCGCTGCAGGGTGGCCAACGCTGCGCTTTGTTCCTCCGGGCGCAGTTGAGCGAAACCGGTCGGCAGGTGGGGCGCATTCGATTTTCGCGCGCGCGGTATACAAAAGCTTTTACTAATACTTAATACAGTACTAGGGCCCTGCTTCGGATTCCGAAGGCTGGCGGATTTACTGGGCTGGCGACCTACTTCGGAAGCCGAAGCAGGTGGGTTGATTTCGGAATCCGAAGTAGGGCGGCCTTCGGATTCCGAAGTAGGTGCAGCGCTAAAGTCTGTGATGATGGGGCATGGTGAAACCGTAATCCCGGTGGTGTTTTCCAGCCACTCAGCGAGCCGTTTCAGGTGTTCGGGCAGTGGCTGAGTGGTGAGCAGAGGATCTTCGGCCAGAGCCTGGAGGGCGTCATAGGCCACGCGCTGGACGGCCTTGCTGGCATGGGTCAGTGATTGGCTGAGCAATTCCAGATACTCGCCATCCAGGCGTAGGGCTTCATTGGGTGTCAGTGGCGCTTGGTGCAGTACATAAAGATTGCCTTGCCAGCGCCCATTGCCTTCGGGGCGTCGACGTCGCGCCAGGCTCAGCCAGCGACATAAACGCAGCACGGTGAGTGCACGAGCCACGGTTTCGGTGGACGCCTGTAGGGCGCAGGGAGAGGTTGCCAGATAGGGACGCAGATGCTCGTAGGTAGGCATGGAGGTCATGCCGTCCCCGTTGAGCAGCAGGCGAATGACTTGCCAGGCATTGCGCTCCAGTGGAGAAAGGCGCCGATCCAGCAACAAAGCGCGGGGCACACTGTCGTGCAGTTGGCCACTGTAGACAAAATCATCACAGTGCAGCGGAGGATGAGCCATGGCTCAGACCAAGCGCTGTTTGATCCAGTCCTGAATCATTGCCCAAACCACCGATAAGGGGAGTGCCATGTCTTCGGCAACGTCCAGGGCCAGTTCGAGCATTTTCGGTTCATCGTTCACATCGATCTGGCGTGCATCCAACTGCGGCTTCCAGCGCTTCCACAGCTCGGTGTCCTGCGCCTCGTCCAGTGCCGGGTGTCGTCCGCGGCGCTTGGGCAGACCCAGTACGTCACGGCGCATGGCAACCTCCTGATGAGTTAGGCCGTGATACAAGCTCATCATCTCGGTGCTGGCGCCGGCTCGCAGCAGACGGTCGATGGTGTTGACTTCTTCCTTCACCGCGTTGGCTTGGCTGAGAACCCTTTGTACCATCGCAGCGTTGACCTTCACCGTGCACCAGCAAACGGGCGCATTAGCCAGTACGCTGAGCAGCTCGGGGCGTTTGAGTGCGCCCAGTTGTTGCTCGGTAAAACCCATCGCCAAGCCGCGGCGCAGTTGACCGTTGCGCAAGTCATGCAGGATCTGGGTAATCACGGCCTGGTTTAACGGCTGAGGTGTGTTCATTGTGATTCACCGCTGTGAGGGAGTTGGCGAGCCAGTTTGATCAGGCGGATTAGCTGGGCAAATGCAGGGTCGTCCAGTTCCGGCTCACTGTGGGCGGTGCCGCAAAGCAGTGGCCCTAGGCGGTTGTTTGGCGATTGCCCAGTCAGTGAAAGCAGTAGCGCGATCAACGCTTTCTGAGGTGGTGGAAGTTCGTGTTCATTGCTGCAGAAACAGAGAAAACCCAGGTGTTCAGGCTGTGGGCGTACCTCAGTGGGCTGATCAACCAGGCTCCGCGCCAGTTCTGCAATGCGTGTGCGCAGTTGCTCGGCGGTAGGCGGTTTGGCCTGGTCGAGCGGTGCGGTGAATAGCTCTGATGGTGGACCCCGCTCTGCTAGCGGGAGCGGGAATTCCGGTTCCAGCAATTGGCCCAACACTTCACGGCGTATTTCTGACTCACCAATATCCAGCGCCAATTCACCGTAGTCCAGCGTCAGTTGTTGAGCCAGATCACCGAGCAGTTCGTCGCGTACGCGCGGTACCGAAAATTGCTTTGTCTCGGCGTCACAGCGCGCCAGGCTCTGCTGAAACAGTGCGCTGAAGTCTGCTTCAGCATCGGGCACATGACGTTGCCAGGTCCGTTGCGCGGCTTTGCGCAGGCTCAGCAACTTTCGGATCTGAGGGCGCCCCAGCCCACTGTAAAGCGCCTCGGGAATCGCCGGTAGTAGGTAGGTCAGGGTATCGCCCATGCGGCTGATCGTGGGCTGATCCACTGGGTAGCCGTCTTCACTTAATCGCTCAGCCAATTCGCGTTGATTCAAAGGCTGCCCATACTCTTGCTCGTACAACTGACGCGCCTGCTCGACCGCCTGGCTGCGCTCAATATAGGTGAGGCCGCTGCGCAGATCGTTCTCGGCCAGGTGGCCAGTTAGGGCAAGAATCTCGCCGCGTGCGGTCCAGGGACGAAATAGGCACAAAAAACGGTGGAAACGTTCGTCGCCGGTTTCCTGCCAAAGCTCGTTCAGGATCGCCAGGCGAGTGTTGCCGCCGTTGCGGATGATGAAGTGTTCTTCGCCGGGACGGCGGGTGATATTCGGTGGCTGATCCAGGCCGCGCTGGCGGATTGAGGCCTTGATTGCCTGATGCTGAGGGTTCAGCGCGCGGCGTGGGTTCAATTGATACGGGCGTAATTGTTCCAGGTTCACCTGCATTGGGGTATCCACCAGCGGATCACAAGTATTCTGCTCGCGGCGGTTGAACGATGCGGCGAGCAGATGGGCGGCCACATCACTGGTGGGCGACTTAGCCATTATCGGACTTATCGCCGTTTGAGCGCTGCAGCACTCGGGCATCGTTGGCACGAGGGCCGGTCTGAATCGGCGTGAAACCCGGTTTGCGCAAAGTCAGCTGCACGTCAGGACTGATCTCGACCCGCCAGCCTTCTTGCAGCGCCAGAACAATCAGGCGCCGCAATCGTCTCGGTACACGACTATCGATCATGTTGGCGCTCTCCGCTCCCGTTGACCTTGGCAAAGCGCTCTGTCCAGTCCGGGAAGAGTTCGCAGGCCAATGCGCGCATGGTCTCCAGCCCCGCAGGGGCGACTCGTCGGGAGGGCTTGCGGCGTTCAAATCGATGGACTGGTAATTGATGGGTGGCGGCACAAGGGTAGGCAGTGATCGCTGGGATGGTAGTACACAACACATGAACCCCACGGACGCAGCCAAATACCTGGCGCAGTGCCTGCTGGATTTGCCGCGCATCGGTGGATACAGGATGCACGCGGTTGATCAGCAGATGCAGGGGCGGTGGTTGAATACCCAGATTGCGATAGAGAGGGATATCTTGAAGTAACTGCAGCGTACCCCGGCGAAATTCACGCGCGGCCAGAATCTCCGGGGTGACTGGTGACACCACCAGGTCTGAGGCAATTACGGCCATCTCCAGCAGCACACTGCGTGTGCCTGGTGTGTCGATCAAGAGCAGGTCGTAGTGTTGCTGAAACATTGGCAACAGATTGCGCAGGCGCAATCGGCTATCGGGCGTTTGCAGCAGTAGGGGGCCCAAATGGCCTTGATCATCGTTGGAGGCAATCAGATCCAGGTTGGGGATGGTGGTGTGCGAAACCAGTTGCTCAAGGTCACGCTCATTAAACGCCAACAACTCGTAGCTGCCGGCGGACGCCAGTTTATTTAACTCGAAGTAGCTGGACAGCGTGGGCTGCACATCCAAATCCAGCAGCAGCACGCGCAACCCAGCATCGGCGACAAAGCCGCCTACGTTTGCCGCCGTGGTAGTTTTGCCGACGCCGCCCTTGGTCTCTATCAGGGATACCACTCGCATAGTCGTCTCCCTTCAGCCGCGCTCGGCACGGCGTTCAGCGATCCATTGTTCGATTTCCAGCGAATCCCAGCCCACTGCCCGTGTGCCGAGCGAAATGCTTTTGGGAAAACGCCCAGCACGCATCAATGCATACAGATGAGCGCGCTTAAGGCCGGTTTTGTGCTCGACTTCCACCCGACGTAATACACGGTGCTCGGCGTGGAGGTCTATGGAGGCGTTCTCAGTCATGGTGATCACTCCCGAAGGCTTGTTTGGGGTGATCGGTATTCAATAGCCCATCTCTGTCGACGGCTACCGCAACTGCGGGGTATACGACCGCAGTTGCGGTGCGATGTAGGGGGCTTAAGTGCTCAGGCTGCGGCGAGCAGCGGCGAAGTGCTTTTGCATCGTACGTTCGGTGATCCCAACCCGTCCGCCATGGTAGGAAATGACCGTTTGGATGATTGCCGCGTCGCTGTCGAACTGGCTGTATCGCTGGCCACCGGGCGATATGCCGCGCAGGGCTGTAAGTAGGCCACCGATAATGTTTAACAATGCTGAGCGACCGCGATCACTGAGGTCTTCATCGGTTGGCAACAAGCGCTGGAATTCCGCCAGGTCGCGTTTTAGCAGGGTGTTGCGCTCTCGTAATTGCGAAGCTTTCTGTGCACACATCTCAAGCTGCACTTTCAGCGCAGCATGGTTGGCTGACATCTCCTGCAACGCCGCCCAGCTAAGACCGCGGCGTTCAGCTGGGCCGTATAGAAAGTTAGGTTTTTCTTCCGGGTAGTCGCGTTGCATCCAGGCTTTCAGATGCGGCTCACAGATGCTCAGGTCTGGATCATCAAGCAGAGTTATGTCCGGGCAGATGACGCCGTTTTTTCCGAAGGGTAGATCGCCATTGCAAAGGGCGCAGTAAATACGCTCACTGTTCAAATACAGCTTCGGCCAGCGTGGAAAGTCGTCCTGCATCGGGCGTAGACGCTTGCCTAGTTGGTCCAGGATTGAGGTTTCAAAGCGATGCAGATTACTCCAGCGGATCGCTGCCTCAATCGGGTGGTAGTAGGCTTTTATCAACGAAGTAGGTAGCTGTCGCATGATCGATATCTCGCATGAGTGGTGAAGTCATCAATGGGTTCCTTGGGTGGGCGGCTATCGGGGTGATAGGAATGCGCTGGCATATACCGGTAGCCGTCGCTGACATGATCTAATGAAATAGAGTCGATTCGGGGGGGGCAATTGCAATCAACTTGAAAGTGGTTTGACACTTACATTCAAATTTTCCCCATGCGCGATGGCTGGAGTACTGAGTTAGCATGTCTGCCATCTGGGTTTGCGGGAAAAATGCTGCTGATACTAATAGTTACATTTTTGTCTATGATTTTTTGGAAGCAGCGCAGGAATAGAGGGCACTTAGCAGGAGAGGCTCAGGTTTGGGTAGTTGATCAGGTGTTGAATTAGGCGAGATGACCTGCAGAACCGCCCAGTTTGTTGTGGGCTAACTCCTACCAGTCATCTAGCATATATACATCGATGTTTAAGTTTGGGTGTAGGCAATCAAATTTTATGGCCGCTGGGGTGGCGTTTACCTTGCTTGGCGATCAAGTAAATGACTTGGTTCTTGATTAGGGCGGCGTGACATTGATTGGTTGTGGCCAGTTCAAATAAATGCCCATTGGCATGTCAGGGTTTTTCCTGAGCTGATGCTCTCCTTTACCGCTGGTAAATGATGATTTTTCTTACGTATCTTTCAGAAGTTGATGCGACTATTCCGACCACCAGCTTTTTTCTGGCTTTCGATAGCTGTAGGTGTTAAATCCGTTCTCCAGTTGTACCTCCAGAGAAATAACCGTCATAAGATCCCCTTCAGTGGGATCTAGCAGATTGGCCTGCTGATTTGCCCATTCCAACCAGGCTTTGGCAGCAGTGGGATCTACTGCCTGTCCGCATTCGACCCGCTTTGCGACTGCGCCAATAAAGCTGCGCAGGCGTTCAGCGTGTTCCCATTTTTCCGTGTGATTGACCAGCTTGAGCTGCAATCGGTGCTGAATTTCGGCTTTACGTACCCGTTCCAGCCGCACAGCTTCCGCCGCCGCATATTCGCGTGCCTGTATTTCTCGCTGCTCTCTCTTCTTTTTCAGAAGCACTGATATGCGAGACAGTCCGACAAGAATGTCAGCAATTTTTGTTTCAACGAGGCCCGTCTTTGTATCCTTCCAATTTTTGCGTTCCCCGTAATCGGTGTATTCATCAATTTGGAATGTAAGTTCACCAGTCGGTATCCATTCGTACCGTGGGTAAACCATGCGACTGAAATCAGGTGTCCAGGCGCCGCCTGGCCGACGCGGTTGAGGAGGCTGTGGCGGGGAGGGTAGTCTCTTGACCCGCTCCACAAGACGGACGGCGACAGCTTCGTTATTGACGATGACTGAGGTTGTATTTGTCTCTGTGATTTTCCACGAATAGCCTTCACGCTCAGCAGCCTTGATAAGTGTGTCGAAGAAACGCGCACAACGGTCGATCGGGGCTGCTGAAATTTTTATGTCCAATACCCGCCGGCCTTTGGCACCCAGAAAGCCATCAATGATTTTGGCGGACCTTGCAACCTTAAGCCATTGAATTACTAACGGGTGAGGCTCTTTGAGTTGGTCAGGGACTTGAATGGTCTGCTCGATTGTCACAGGTTTGTGTGAAGGGCGCGGTATTGCAGAACGGTCGAGTACTTTGAACTCGACTGTGCCGTTGTTTTTGGGCAGTTTCGGTTTTTGGGGGCGGACGTTTGCTTGTTTTGCCCAATGGCCGCGTCCAGGTAACGGTATGCCTGCTTTACGGCACGCTTTGCCCAGCGCAACGTCAGATACGCCGATCTCTTGGGCCAGCTGTAACACCGGTGTTTCCCAGACTTTGTCGAACAGCTCTGCAATGGAGAAACTGATGTATGTGTACATACCGATTAGCCTCTTTGATTCAAGAGCTTTGCTGATGAGCGATTGTTTGGTCTGCACTGGGAAGCGTTTGAGCGAGTGAGCCATTACAAAAGTGACTCAAGTGTCCGGCAAAACAGCACTGAGTCATGTAGTTACTCGACGTTCCTTTGGGCAAGGCTATATAAAAAATGCAGAGTGGTCTGCTTTTTTAATATTTGGCAATTGTTACACCACAGATTTGATGGTCACGCAGAAGTCCGAGAAGTACTCAGCTCTTGGTTGAGCACCGGCTACAGTTTTTGCGAAGCTATATAGCAGTCGATTCTCGGGACCGATTGGCGAAACCGTTTGAGTAGTGCAATTGCTTGGGAGGATAACGGTACTAAATGGATGTCGCCCTCCATTTTTGTACCCTGAGTTGAAAGCTGACGCTCTCAAGGGCTGGCCTCGTGTCCGGAACATCCCCAAACAGCCCCCTTGAGATCGAACTCGTTCCAACGGGCAAAGCGCAGTTCGCTGAAGCGAACGAAGAGATGCAACGAGAGCATAACGGTCAGGCGAGTGGATGCCCGGATCTTGCCTGCTCGCTGAATAGATAGAGAAGTACTTACTCTAGGGTTCAGTTCTGCAGTGGTTTTGGCGGTGATACACCAGAAAGTGAGGCGGGAAATGTGTCAGTTTCGATACCGTTTGTCGGAATATGAGATTTAATTTCAATCGATATACATTCATATCTAGATTTTTTGCTTATTTATCAGTTGTTTGTGCTGATTTTAAGGGTTTCACGAAATTCAAGCCATAATCTTGGCGTCAAAAAAAATTGATGTTATTTTGCCATCTATTGATATTCGATGGATCGAACATGTCTTTTTTACTGCCAAGGATCCGGTTACTGCTGGGCGTCTGCTTACTGACGTGCGTTGCTTCAAATAGCACACTGGCGGCGACGCTGCCAGGTGATCAGGACCTGATCCGCGAGCGGCAAAATCGCCTGCTGGAAGAGCAGCAGCGGCGCCTTGAAGAGCTCAAGAACCTGCCCGGCAAGGAAGTCAAACCCGCAACGCCCACCNGCCGCTGATCGCGAGCGTTTGATCAAACCTTATATCGACCAGTGCCTGGGCGTCTCCCAGCTCAATCAACTGCTCAAGGCCGTCACCGACCACTACATCGACAAGGGCATGGTCACCAGCCGTGCCTACTTGCCGCAGCAGGATTTGTCCAAAGGGCATCTGCAAGTGCTGGTGGTCGAAGGCAAGCTCGAAGGCCTGAAAGGCGCCGATAACAGCCAACTCTCGGACCGTGAGTTGGCCATGGCCTTTCCCGGCAAAAACGGCGACTTGCTCAACCTGCGGGAAATCGAGCAGGCCATTGATCAGCTCAACCGCTTGCCGTCCAACCGGGCACAAATGGAACTGGCCCCCGGCGAGGCCGTCGGCGGCAGTTCGGTGCTGGTGAAAAACACCCCGCAAAAGCCCTGGCGCGCCAGCCTGTCGCGCAATAACGACGGGCAGAAAAGCACCGGCGAGCAGCAGTGGGGCGCCGGCCTTGAGTGGGACAGCCCCCTGGGCCTGGCGGACCAGCTGATTTTGCGTGGTGGCCATCAGCAGTGGGGCGCCGGCCTTGAGTGGGACAGCCCCCTGGGCCTGGCGGACCAGCTGATTTTGCGTGGTGGCCACGATGCAATCAGCGACCATCAGAAAACCTCGAAAAACGCCATGCTCTATTACAACGTGCCGTGGGGCTGGTGGAACTTCAGCTACAGCTACAACCAGAGCGATAGCCGCTCGCTGATCCAGGGCGACAGTTTTGACTTCAAGCAGACCGGCGACAGCCAAAACCACCAACTGCGCGCCGAGCGCGTGGTGCACCGCGATGCACTGAGCAAGACCTCGCTCAGCGTTGGCCTGGCCCACCTGCGTACCAACAACTACATCGACGGCAGCCGCCTGGATGTCAGCAGCCATCGCCTCAGTTCAAGCAGACCGGCGACAGCCAAAACCACCAACTGCGCGCCGAGCGCGTGGTGCACCGCGATGCACTGAGCAAGACCTCGCTCAGCGTCGGCCTGGCCCACCTGCGTACCAACAACTACATCGACGGCAGCCGCCTGGATGTCAGCAGCCATCGCCTCAGTGAACTGCAATGGGGTATCAACCACGGCCGGCGGGTCGGCAGTGCCTTTGTCAACGTCGACCTGGGCATGCAAAGCGGTATCGGCCTGTTAGATGCTCAGGCTGAAGACGAACGCGACCGCTTTGGCAATCGGCAGGCCAATGCCCGCTACCGCAAATACACCGCCACTGTCAGCTACCTGCAACCGTTCACGCTGTGGGGCGAGTCGTTCAGCTTTACCAGCCTGGCCACCGGCCAACGCAGCGAAGACATGCTGTTCAGCCCGCAGCGCATGAGCCTTGGCGGCTCATCCTCGGTGCGTGGCTTCAAGGACCAGCAGCTCAACGGTGACAGCGGCGGCTACTGGCGCAACGACCTGCGTTGGTCACGCCCGGTGCTGGTGGACTGGCTGCGCCCGGCCTTCGGCGAATACGGCGTGAGTCTGGGCTACGACCAGGGCGTGATTCGCAACGACCGCTACAACGGCACCACCCACGGCCGGGTGTCCAGCAACTCGGTGGAGCTGTTTGCCCGTGGCAAACATGTCAGCACCAGCGTGACCTTTGCCCACTCTTTGGAACGTCCGGCGGTGATGAGCGAGCGCGAAGCGCCGATCTACTTCCGAATGGATTTCTACCTGTAATTCAACGCCTCGCTGCATTGAGTCCGGCGGTGATGAGCGAGCGCGAAGCGCCGATCTACTTCCGAATGGATTTCTACCTGTAATTCAACGCCTCGCTGCATTGAGAATTTGATATGGATGTTCGCCAGCTTGCTTTCCTCGCCCGCCAACCGTCCGCTGCCGTAAAACGCCGTGACACCTTCTGTGGCGTGCCCAAAAGCGGCCTGGCGCTGATCCTGGCCAACGCGCTGTTCTGGCAGCCGCTGCTGGTCCGCTGCCGTAAAACGCCGTGACACCTTCTGTGGCGTGCCCAAAAGCGGCCTGGCGCTGATCCTGGCCAACGCGCTGTTCTGGCAGCCGCTGCTGGTCCAGGCCGAGGGCATTGTGGTCAGCGGCCCGGGCACGACGCTGGGCGCGGCGGGTAATGGCGTACCGGTGGTCAACATTGCCACGCCCAATGGCAGCGGCCTGTCCCACAACCAGTTCAAGGACTACAACGTCGGTGCCAACGGCCTGATCCTCAACAACGCCACAGGCCGCACGCAAGAAACCCAACTGGGCGGCATCATCCATTCAAGGACTACAACGTCGGTGCCAACGGCCTGATCCTCAACAACGCCACAGGCCGCACGCAAGAAACCCAACTGGGCGGCATCATCCTCGGCAACCCCAACCTCAAGGGCGGCGCCGCCAATATCATCCTCAACGAGGTCAACGGCGGCAGCGCCAGCCAGTTGCGCGGCTACACCGAAGTGGCGGGCCAGTCGGCCAAAGTCATCGTCGCCAACCCCTATGGCGTGACCTGCAACGGCTGCGGCTTTATCAACACCCCCAACGTGACCCTGACCACCGGCAAACCAGTCATCGTCGCCAACCCCTATGGCGTGACCTGCAACGGCTGCGGCTTTATCAACACCCCCAACGTGACCCTGACCACCGGCAAACCCATCCTCGATAACGGCCGCCTGGACCGCTACCAGGTCGATGGCGGCGCCGTGACCATCGACGGCCAGGGCTTGAATGCCGACAACGTTGACCGCTTTGAGATCATCACCCGTTCGGCCAAGATCAATGCGCAGATCAATGCGCGCAACCTGACCGTGATTGCCGGGCGCAATGACGTTAATGCACAGACCTTGGCTGCCACGGCGCGTGCTGACGATGGCAGCGCCAAGCCGGAACTGGCGATTGACTCGTCGGCGTTGGGTGGGATGTATGCCGGCGCGATCAGGCTGTTGGGGACTGAGGCTGGTGTTGGGGTGAAATTGGATGGCAGCTTGATTGCCAGTGGCGGTGATATCCAACTGGATGCCAATGGCCAGTTGAAGATGGCGCAGGCCAAAACCGAAAACGGTGCGATCAACATCAAGGCCGCCGGTGTACAGACCCAAGGCGCGGTGCATGCCGCCACCACACTGGCTGTGCAAAGCGCCGGTGACCTGCACAACCAGAACAACCTGAGCGCCCGTGATCGCATTACGTTGATTAGCGGCGGGCAGTTGACTAACAGCGGGATTGTCGAGGCTGGGGTCAATCTGGATCTGAGCCGTAATACCAACGGTGATCTCAAGCTCAGCGCGCAAACCATCAACAACAGCGGCAGCAGCCTGGTCGCCAGCCGTAACCTGGACGTCAGCGCAGCACAAACCCTGAACAACCAGGGCGGCACTCTCAGCGCAAAACAACTCGTTACCATTAATGCGGGCACTCTGGACAACCAGAACAAAGGCCGTGTGTTGAGCACAGACAGCCTCGACCTCAAAGCCGATCAAGTGCTGAACACCACCGGCCTGGTCGCCAGCGACGGTGCTCTTAGCGCAAACGTTGGCCAGTTGAATAACCGCAACGGCGAACTGTCGAGCCTCGGTCTGGCTAGTTTGCAGGTGGCGACCCTGGATAATGTCGCGGGGCTGGTGTCAGCAGGGCATTCATTGACCTTGAATGCAACTGCACACATTAATAACCAGGGCGGTCGCCTTACAGCAAACCAAGCGGTAAGCGTGAACGCCGGATCGCTGGATAACAGTCAAAAGGGATTGCTGACCAGTCAAGGTACACTCGGAATCACATTGAGCGGTACTCTCGCCAATCAGCAGCAGGGGCGAATCGAAGCCATCGGTTCCACAGGGATCTCAGTCGGCGCGCTGGACAACCAGCAGGGTGGCGTACTGACCAGCAGTCAGGCCCTTGAATTGAATGCCGGAGCGGTCAATAACCGCGAAGGAGGAGCGATTACCAGTGCCGGTACCCTACGTGCTCATGTCACCAGCCTTGATCAGCATGATCAGGGACGAATCTACAGTAACAGCGATCTAAGCCTGGATCTAAGCAATGGCCACCTCGATAACCGCAGCGGTGGCTTGATCAATGCCAGTGGCCAATTGGCGCTGACTCAGTTGAACAGTGTCGATAATCGTGGTGGTGAAATCTCCAGTGCTCACGGTTTTGATCTGGCAGCACAGAGTCTGGACAACCGTGGCGGCAGATTGCTCAGTGATCAGGCTTTGGGGCTGCGCATCGCACAGACCTTAAATAACGGTACAGGCCTGATTACCTCTACGGGCTTGGATATTGATGTTGCCAGCCTGATCAACAATCAGCGCGGCCAAGTGCATAGTCGCGACCGCCTCAACGCTCGTGTCGGGGGATTGCTTGATAACCAAAGCGGTCGTGTCAGTGCCGACTCAAATGCACAGTTGACGCTGGGCAGCCTCAATAACAGTGCTAACGGTCAACTCTCCAGCAAGGGCGATCTGAGCCTGAACCTCAACCGAGGTCACCTGAATAACCTGGGAGGCTTGATTAGTACACCAGGGAAATTGCTGCTGACCCAACTCAACACTGTCGATAACCAGGGCGGTGAAATTTCCAGTGTCCGAGCCTTCGAGCTGGTTGCTGATCAGATCGACAATAGCGCAGGCCGGTTGCTCAGTGAGCAAGCCTTGAACGTGCGAATTGCTCGTGTATTGGACAACGCCAAAGGCTTGGTTTCGGCCAAGATTCTAGATGTTAGGGCCGGTAGCCTGAACAACCAATCCGGAACCTTCAGCGCGGCAGAGGGGCTAACTCTGCAGGTTGATGCGCAGGTTGATAACCGTAGTGGGAAGTTGCTTGGCAAGGATCTGGGGCTAGTCCTTGGCACACTGAGTAACGATCAGGGTCAAGTCCAGGGCGATTCGACGCTCAACCTGCGCACAAGCGGTGCAATCAGCAACCAGGCAGGTTTACTCGCGGCCGGACGTAATCTGAGCGTTGGCAGTGCCAGCCTGGACAACCGTGGCGGCACACTGACCAGTGACGCGACGCTGACGGCGCGTATTGCAGGGGAAATGTTCAATCAAGCGGGGTTGGTGGGGGCTGGGACGGATCTACTCCTGGCTGTTGACAGCCTAGACAACCAGGCGCAGGGCCGTATTACCAGTAAAACTAATCTGACTTTGAACGCGGCCCAACTAGACAACCGCAGCGGTCGGGTCGCCACCGTTGGTGTGCTCAAACTCAACGCTACCCACCTGGATAATCGTGATGGTGGTCTGCTTAGCGCGGGCAAAGGGTTGGATATGAATGTCGATGCTCTGGACAACCAAGGCGGAGAGCTTTCAACGGCCGGCAACTTGAGTCTGACGGGGCGGCAGTTGGACAATAGTAACGCTGGGCGTTTGCTGGCCGATGGTGATTTACACCTGACCGTGATGCGGCTAAAAAACTCGCTCAAGGGGAGCATCGCAGCTCAGCGGCAATTACAACTCGCCGGGAGGACGCTGGACAACAGTACGGGGGGGAGCCTTTATGCCAAGCACCAGTTGGGGATGGTGCTCGCCGGAGAGGTGAATAACACCCAGGGTTCACTCAAAAGTGATGGGCTACTGGTTCTTGATGCCGCCGGTTTATCCAACGATAGGGCGGCCTTGGCCAGTATCGGTGAAATGCAGATCAACACCGGCACCTTGAGCAATCGAGGTGGTCGTTTGAGCAGTGCGGCCAATCTCGGGGTGAAGGTTACGGCGCTGGACAACAGCGGTGGTGGGCACGTCTCCAGTCAGGCGGACGTAAGCCTGGACCTTCAAAACGGCCATCTTAATAACCAGAGTGGGATGATCAATGCTCCTGGGCGATTAGTGCTTAAGCACCTCGCCACAGTCGATAACCAGAAAGGTGAAATTTCCAGTGCCGGTGCCTTTGAACTGTCGGCAGCGGCTCTGAATACCACGGACGGCAAGGTACTCAGTCAGCAGGCGCTCACCTTGCGTATTGCTCGAGCCCTGGACAACACCCGTGGGTTGATATCGGCCGCCTCTGTACAGGTGAACAGCGGCAGCCTGGACAATCAAGGCGGGAAGCTGAACGCCAGCTCCGACCTGAACCTCAACATCGATGGCTTACTGAGTAATCGTCACGGCGAACTCCTTGGACAGCAGTCGATTCTGGCGGTGGGCACACTGGACAACCAACAGGGTCGAATCCAGGGTGATAAGCAGCTGGATGTGAGCAGCCAGGGAGCCATCAGCAATCGCAATGGCGCACTGGCTGCCGGAAAGCTCCTTACCATTAACGCCGACAGCCTCGACAACAGCGACGGGAAACTCACTAGCGATGGTGCCCTGACGGCACAAGTTGCGAGCGCCTTTCTCAACCAGACTGGGCTGCTAGCCGCCGATGGTGCATTGCTGCTGAAGGCCGAGAGCCTGGATAACCAGGTCAAGGGACGAATTACTGGCAAAGCCGATGTGCAGTTGGTCGTGGGCAAAGTCGATAACCAAGGTGGCAGTATCACCTCAATAGGTCAGTTGCAGGTCAAGAGCGACGAGTTGGATAACCGTCAGGCCGGTTTGCTCAATTCGGGCAAGGCCATGGACCTGGCCATTGACCAACTGGACAACCGTGGTGGTGAAGTCTCCAGCGTCACGAAGCTGAACCTGACAGGACGACAGTTGGATAACAGCGGCGCCGGTCGTGTACTGGCCAACGGCACTATTCAACTGACCCTCGACAGGCTGAACAACCAACTCAAAGGCCTGATTTCCGGGCAGCAGGATGTCACGCTCAAAATCAGCGAGCTGAATAATGGCGCACAGGGCAATCTCTACGCCAAACGCAACCTGACTCACATCGGAAGTTTGGATAACACTCAGGGCATCGTACGTAGCGACGTAGCATTGCAATTGCAAGGCGTTAGCCTGATTAACGATGGCGGGCGTATCAGCAGTGGTGGGCCACTGTTGTTGACAACTGATGGCGCTATTAGCAATCAGAATGGTGACGTGCTCAGCGCCGGTACCTCAACATTGGCCGGGGCCAGTGTCGACAATACTCAGGGCCGGATCGTAGCGGATGGTGCGTTGCAACTGACAACCGGAGTCTTGCTCAACCAGCATCAGGGTCGCGTTACCAGTGCTGACCGCCTGGACCTGACTGCGACCACTGTGGACAATCGGTTCAAAGGCCGTATCGCCAGTGCCCAAGACCTCAAAGCTAGCATCACTGGCCTGGACCAGCGCGGTGCCGGTGAGCTTTACAGTAACAGCGCGTTGACCCTGGACATGAACCATGGGGTGCTGAATAACGCCGATGGCTTGATCAATTCCCCAGGGGTGTTGCTGCTGAAAAATCTGAGCAGTGTCGACAACCGCAATGGTGAAATCTCCAGCGCACAGGCATTCACGTTGACCGCTAATAGTCTGGATAACAGCGGCGGCGATCTGCTCAGTGATCAAGCTTTATCCCTCAAGCTTGAGAAGGCGTTACTGAACGTCAAAGGGCTGATATCGGCAGCAGGGCTTGAGCTCGATGTGACACGTTTGGACAACCGTGAGGGTGGCATCAGCAGCTCTTCGGATGCGCGGCTGACCCTCAAAGAGGACCTGCTTAACGATCAAGGTGAGATCGTCAGCAAAGGGCGCACTCAGTTGACAGCTGACCGTCTGAGCAATGCCAAGGGGCAAGTGTTGGGCGATACCAGCCTGGACTTGAGGATCAAAGGGGCCGTGGGCAATCAGGGCGGTACCCTCGGCGCTGGAAGCCTATTAGAGGTCAGATCTGCAAGCCTTGATAACAGCCACGCCGGAAGCTTGGTCAGTAACGGCCAACTGAACGCGAATATTGAAGGGGTACTGGACAATCAGACTCAAGGCCGGGTGCTTGCCAAGGGGGCTATGGAACTGCGGACAGGTAGCCTGGATAACCGCGAAGGACGGCTGACTGGGCAAGGTTTGCTGACTCTGCACAGTGCAAACGTGGATAACCGCAGCGGAACGATCCTTGCCCAGCAGGACCTGCAACTCAACGTGGGGCAGCTAGACAACCAGTTAGGCCTGCTCAGCAGCAGGTCAAGCCTGGGTTACACCGGACAACAGTTATCCAATCAAAAGGGTTTGATCAGTGCCACAGGACCCTTGCGACTGAACGCCGATGAGGTGCAAAACGCCAGTGGTCGTATTGCTAGCGAAAGTGATCTGACGGCCACTGTTGAGGTACTGGCTCAACAGGGCGGCGAATTGGTGGCTAGGGGCGATTTGAGTCTGACCGCCACCTCTCTGGATAACCGAAACGGTGGTTTGGTAGGCGCTACAAAAGCGCTGACACTAGCTATCGACCGCGTGGACAACCAAGCAGGCGAAATTTCTAGCCAGAGCAGCGTTGATCTGAGGGGGCAACGCCTTGATAACAGTGGCGGCAAACTCTTGGCTGGCACCACTCTGGAACTGGCCATGACCCATGTGATCAACCAGGCCAAAGGCATGGTGTTCGCTCGGGACAGTCGCTTCAATGGGGCACGCCTGGACAATGCCCAAGGCACCTTTGCCGGGCAACAGTCACTGAATATCGCGTTGACTGCCGCCCCCGGCACCGAGCTGGATGGGCGCGTGGATAACCAGCTTGGACAGATCAGCAGTGAAGGTGCGTTGCAACTGGTCAGCACGACCCTGAACAACAACGCAGGGGCGGTTTCTTCTGCGGCCGATCTATTGCTCACGACCAGCGGCGCTATTACCAACCAAGCCGGTGTTGTGGAGACCGATGGCCGCCTTGACGTGCGTAGTGCACAACTGGACAACGGCCTGAAGGGACTTCTCAACAGCCGAGGTGCGCTAGCGCTGAAAACCGGTGTGCTCAATAACGATGGCCGTGTCACCAGTGCCGATAGCCTGGATCTGACGGCCACCCAAGTGACTAACACTGGGCGTATCGCCAGCGCCAAAAATCTTATGGCTAATTTGGCTGGTCTGGACCAGCAGGGCGGTGAGCTGTTCAGCAACACGCAGCTCAATCTGGACGTTAATCACGGTCAGTTAAACAACTTGGGCGGTCTGATCAACGCACCGTTGTTGATGTTGAAAAACCTGGTTGATGTGAACAATCAGCGCGGTGAGATCTCCAGTCAGCAAGCCCTTATCCTAAAGGCACGTAATCTGGATAACGGCGGCGGTAAGTTGATCAGTAATCAGGGGTTGTCCCTCCAGGTGGATAACGCCCTGGGCAACGCTAAAGGGGTGATCAGCGCCGCTACGGTTAACAGTGACAGTGCTCGTTTGGACAATAGCGATGGCCTGCTCAGCAGTCGTGGGCGCCTAGAGCTTTCCGCTCGCCAATTGATCGATAACCAGCGGGGCACCTTGACCGCCGATGGCAGTTTGTTGCTGTCATCTGCCAAGTTGGATAACCGTGGTGGTGAAGTGAAGGGCAAGGCTTTGGTTAGCGCCACTGTCGACAACGTAGATAACCAGGAAGGGCAGTTGATCAGCGCCACAGCGCTTGAGGTGCATGCTACGTCCCTGGATAACCGTAAAGGCCTGGTAGGCGCAACAAAAGCACTGAAACTTGAGACGGGCAGTGTCGACAACCGAGGCGGCGAGTTGGCGAGCACTGCCGAACTGAATATAACGGGGCAAACGCTGGATAACAGCGACGCCGGGCGGATTTCTGCTGGGCAGGCACTGAATCTTACCGTTGAGAAGCTACTTAACCGTAATCAGGGCCAGCTCAGTGTTCAGCGCTTGATGTTCAGCGGGCAAAACCTGGATAACAGCGGCGGTAAAATACTCGCACAGCAGTTGCTACAGCTTGAGCTCAAGGGTGAGCTGAACAACACCCAGGGTCTGCTCAGCAGTGAAGGTCGTCTGGGTGTCAATGCGGCCAGCTTGATCAACCGGGAGGGCAGTGTTTCCAGTGCACAAGCGCTGGAGCTGGGCCTGACAGGCTTGGTGGATAACCAGAGCGGCCAGGTAGTGACCGATAGTACCCTACATCTGCGCAGTGCCAGCCTGGGCAACCAGCAAGGGGTGATCAGCGGTAAAGCGGCGGTCTCTATCCAAACCGGTGTGATAGACAATATCAAAGGGCGCCTCAACAGCGGTGACACCCTGGATCTGCAGGCTGATCGACTGAACAACGGCGCCGGTAGCATCGGTAGCGTCCAGGCTTTGACCGCTAACGTCAATGGTCTCGACCAGCAGGATGGCAAGCTGTTCAGCAACACTCGCCTGACACTGGACTTGAACAACGGTCAGTTGAGCAACCGAGGTGGACTGATCAACGCGGCCGGGCCGCTTGTACTCAAAAACCTTAATGGCGTGAACAATGCTGGTGGCGAAATTTCCAGTGCCCAGGCGTTCAATCTAGCGGCTCGAAACCTGGATAACAGCAATGGCCGACTCCTCAGCAACCAAGGCCTGTCCTTGCGTATCGACCAGGCTTTGAGCAACGTCAAGGGGATGATCGGCGCTGCCAGCCTCATCGCTAATGCCGCTTCTGTTGATAACAGCGGCGGCACCTTAACCAGTCGTAGCAACCTTGAAGTGACTAGCGCAGGCCTGCTGAATAACCAGCAACAAGGTCTGATCAATGCCACGCAAGCGTTGACTGTCAACACCGGCAATCTGAACAACCAAGGCGGCAGCTTGCTCGGCACCAGCGCTTTGACCCTCAAAGCCATGGCCCTGGACACCAGTGCTGGAGGCCTGATCAACAGTCAGGGCCGCCTGGAGTTGACGGCCCAATCTCTGAACGCCAGCGAGGGTGGTGAAGTTTCAGCCAAGGGCGACATGGACCTGACTCTCACGGCGATGGAACTGCGTAGAGGCAAGCTGTTAGGTGATCAGCGCCTGACCGTGGATCTGGCTGACGGTGATTTAGACAACCGAGGCGGGTTGATCCATGCCAAGGGACCGCTGACCTTGAACCGTCTGCGCGACGTGCAAAATCAGGGTGGAGAATTGTCCAGCCAGTCCAACCTGAGCCTGACGGGCCGCAACTTGGACAACAGTGCAGGCAAGCTCATCACTAATCAGGTACTGACCGTCAATACTTCCGGGCTGGTCAACCAGAACGGTCTGATGTCTGGCTGGCAGGGGTTGAACGTAGTTGGCTCCCGCCTGGACAACCGTAACAACGGCACGCTCTCGAGTCGAAACGGTGCTCTTGACGTTCGCCTCAGTGGTGGCCTGCTCAACAGTGGTGCGGGGGCCCTGGTTAGTCAAGGGCGTTTGGGTGTTAGTGCAGCGAGCCTGGACAACAGTGATAAAGGCATTATCTCCAGTGGGGCACAGCAAACCCTGGGTGTGATTGGCTTGCTGAATAATACTCAAGGCGGCTTGATCGACAGCGGGTCAACGCTTGACCTCAGCGCGGCTGACCTGGACAACACCGCCGGCAGTATCAGTGCCCAGCGTAACTTGAACCTGTTGGGTGGCAACCTGATTAACGCCAACGGAACGGTGCTGGGCAATGACCACCTGGTGCTCGACCTGAGAGGTAATCTCGGCAACGTCAACGGCAAAATCGCTGGCGCTCAGTCGCTGGTGGTCAAACAGGCTATCGAGATTGATAACCGCGGTGGTCAATTGGCCAGCCAGGGTCGGACTTCACTGACGATGGGGGGCTTGAATAACAGCCAGAGTGGCACAGTAGCTGCCAAAGGGCCGCTGGCAATCAATGCCAGCGCTATCGTGCAAAACAATGCTGACGGTCTAATTTACAGCCAAGAGGGTGACCTACAAGTCAAAGCCTTTGCTCTGACTAACGCTCAAGGTGTGTTGCAGGGGCAGAACGGCCTGCGAGTCGAGGTCAATGGCGGGCTCGATAACCAGCGCGGCAAAATTATTAGTCAGACCGGCGACCTGAATCTCAAGGCGAGCAGTGTTGACAACCGTGGTGGTGTACTCGCCAGCCTCAAGGGTGATCTTGAAGCTGGTGCTGTCGGTGTGCTCCGCAATGGGCATGACCTGAGCAGTAGTCATCAGGGCGGTGTGATCCAAGGCCAACGCCTGCTGATCAACGCAGGCCATCTCGACAATCAGGGCGGTCGCATTTCGGCTTTATCAGGTAGCGCTCTGCTGAACGCTACAGCGCTCAACAACCAACAGGGCACGCTGTACGCGAAGCAACTGATGCAAGTCCGTGGCGGCAGTCTCGATAACAGTACCGGACAAATTGCCGGTAACCAGATAGAGCTAGGCCTCAATGGTCAACTGACTAATCGCAGTGGTCTGATCGAAAGTGCAAGCACCCTGAGTCTGGCGGCGGATGCCCTTGATAACCAGGGTGGCAAGCTGCGCGCCCTTGGTCTTACGGATAAGACAGATTTCCAGATCGGTGGCGTGTTCGATAACCGCAATGGCATTGTAGAAACCGCCAACCAGAACCTGACCCTTGCGGCTGCCAGTTTCCAGAACAACGGCGGGCAACTACTCCACGTGGGCGAGGGCACTTTTGATATCTCCCTGCCCAATGTTACTGGGGCTGGAGGCACCGTCGTCACCCGCGGCGGCCTGACCTTGAACGCTGACACCTGGACTAATACCAGCGTCATCCAGGCCGGGCGTTTGAACGTCAACGTCAATAACTTTACCCAGACTGAAGCCGGACAGTTGCTGGCATCGAAGCATCTGGAAGGTAAGGGCGGTGCCTGGATAAATAAGGGGTTGATTGCCAGTGATGGCAGTCTCAACTTGGAGTTGAGTGGTCTTTACGGTGGTAGCGGTCGTGTCAGCAGCGTGGGCTCTTTGGGTTTGAGCGCCGCCGCTCTAAACCTTGACGCAACCTCGAGCATTGTCGGTGGTCAGGACAGCAGTATCCGTGTTGCGGGTCTTTTGACGAACCAAGGACGTGTCAGCTCGGTGGGTAATCTAGCGATTAACGCCGGTACTCTAAACAACTACGGAACCTTGGGTAGTAATGATGGGGTGCGGATCAATGCACAAACATTACTCAACGAGCGTGGCTTGATCGTCAGTGGTGGGGACATGTCACTGCTGGCAGATAATCTGACCAATAAATATGCCGATGTTTACAGCTTGGGGACGCTGACGGTCGCGCGAGATGACGCAGGAAACTGGGCGAATCGCCTGGACAACATCTCAGGCAACCTGGAAAGCGCTGGAGATATGCGTCTCAGTGTTGCAGATATAGAGAACAAGAAAGACTTTTTTAACGTCTCCTCGACCTTGGTGTCGGGTGCAATCGGGATGAGGGGGACTTCCCGGTGGGGCGGCCACATGGTCCTGCTTGAGGAGTATGAGTCCAAGGTGGATTCGGATGCTGTTTCCGCAAGCATAGCATCTGGAAGGAACCTGCAAATTCAGGGGCGTAATCTTCAGAATTCTGCCTCTGTGATATCCGCATCCGGTGATATCAACGCAACGCTTGAAAACTTCAATAACGTCGGGGCGATGCTGGGTAATTACTCAGTGCTCAAGTCGTTTGATCTTCCAGACCTCAGGCAAGAGAAGTACATATTACCTTACTGGCGCTCGATAATGGCGTACAACGCCGCTAATGACCCGGCCTATACGTTGCAAGGCGCCGGCCCGAATCGTGCCGGAACCATGCATTTCTGGGATCAGAATTGGAACGAGTCGATGGTGGCTCCGTACACTCGGGCCGGAGGAACTGCTCAGCGACACACCAACCTTATTTTCGGTTGGAAGAGTTACCAAGTGTTTAATGTTAATTTCCCGGCCTTGTTCCCAGCACCAAGCTACAACGCTGGCACCAGGTCGCCGTTACCTGGCGCAGTAAGTGGCGCCCATTTCTATGATGAGCGAACCGTATCTAAGCCAGGTAGTTCGGGAGTCGCCGAAGCGATAGTCCAGGCCGGCGGCACTGTACAGATCAATGCCACCAAGAATTTGGTCAACAGTGTGATTCGAGAAGGGCAACCCGTATCGGTCGGTTCAGGTCGAGGGTTTGATGCCTCTCGACCCGTCGCCAGCACCGGCGTGGTGATCAATGTCAATTCACAGTTGCCACCGGATCTTGCTCAGCAGCAGGTCAATCCGGTAGCCCTGCCAGGCTTCAGTCTGCCCACTGGCACTAACGGGATGTTCCGCCTTAGCGGTCAAGCGAGCGACAACGCACAGTCTGCACGCGCTAATACCGGCCCACAAAGCTGGACTATGGGGGGGGCCAGTATCGGTCTGGCCGAGCGCCAGGATCGTCAGCCGGCTCTTCAGGCCCGTAGCTTTGCAATAGATGACGTCACCCCACAAAGCGCCAGCGCCCAGCAATTGGATCCGACGGCCCGCCAAGTCAGCGGCGTATCTGTCAGCGGTAAAACGCTAAACACCGCAGGTGGGAGTGATATCAACAACGGTGGTACCTGGACGCCTGGTCAGATTATTGCGGGCAATATGGCCAAAGGCGATGGAATAAATGCCCTAAATCCGTCCACAGGTTTGAGTCAGCCAACGGTTGTAATCACTGGGCCTGGCGACCAGCCGAGTTCGTCCATAGTTGAACGTGAGACGCAAATTCGCATTGCTACACCGAGCGGACCGCAGCCTACTCAGACAGGGCAATTTGATCCTACCAGGCCGACTATGAGTATTCCTGGTGTGACGCCTGTGGGCCAAGGTGTCCAGCCAGTAGTCTCCACGAATACGCAGAATCAGGAGATTCGCCCAACCCAAGTGGCCACGGTAATTGCCCAACCGCTCGACGCCGGTGAACAAACCATCTCGGCCGGTAGCCAGACAATCAACCGGGTACAAGGTGTTCCCGTGACCTCGCCGGCGTCCCAGTCTCATAAGTACCTGATCGAAACCAACCCCGTACTTACCGACCTCAAGCAGTTCATGAGCTCGGACTATCTGCTGCAACGTCTGGGCTACAACCCCGACGACAGTTGGAAACGCTTGGGCGATGGTCTCTACGAACAACGGCTGATTCAGCAAGCCGTACAAGCCCGTACAGGTCAACGCTTTATCGATGGACAAAACACCGACGAGAAACTGTTCAAATACTTGATGGACAACGCCATCAGTAGCAAGCAGCGACTGAATCTGGCGGTAGGCGTTACGCTGACATCGCAACAGGTCGCAGCTCTGACCCACGACATCGTTTGGCTCGAACAGCACGAAGTGAATGGCGAAAAAGTCCTAGTCCCAGTGCTCTACCTGGCTCAAGCTGACAATCGCCTTGCTCCAAATGGTGCATTGATCGCCGGTAACGACTTGAATCTGATTGCCGGAGAAAACCTGAGCAACGCCGGCACCCTGCGAGCGAGCAACAATCTTTCAGCCAAGGCGGGGAATGACCTGACCAACAGTGGTTTGATTGAAGCCGGTAATCGTCTGGATCTGTTGGCAGGCAACAATATCGTCAACAAGGCCGGCGGCATTATTGCTGGCCGTGACGTGACACTCACGGCAGTTAAGGGTGACGTGATTAACGACCGTGCGGTGACTGTCGGTGGCAACGGTCCATCGGGACGACGCGACTACCTCGATAGCACCTCAAGGATTGAGGCGGCTAACGACCTGTCCATCAAAGCCGGGCGCGATGTATCCAACGTCGGGAATGTGATGCAAAGCGGACGTGACACCACCATTGTTGCCGGGCGTGATGTACACATTGATGCAGTGGAGCAACGTAACGCTCTCGACCTGGGCCGGCAATTACGTACCGAAACCGTGACACAAACCGGGGCCACCTTGGAGTCCGGACGTGATTTGAAGGTGACGGCCGGGCGCGATTTTACTGCGATTGCCAGTCGGGTCGACGCCAAGCGTGATGTGAGTATTTCGGTCACTGAAGACCTGAGTATTTCCTCTGCGGCGAATGAGCAACACTCGTCCAGCCAATCCAAGAAAGTTACACAATCCAAGGACCATATAAGCCAGGTCTCCAGTGTCCTTACAGCGGGCCGCGATGTGTCGTTAAGTGCGGGTAAGGATCTGGAACTGACTGCCAGTCGGGTCACGGGGGGCGGCAATGTCGCACTGGAAGCTCAGCGTGATTTGAGTGTCCTATCGGCGTTGGACGAGGATGCATCGTTCTACTCGAAGAAAAGCAAAGGCTCATTCGGGCGCAGCAGTAGTAAACAACAAGAGAGTTATCACAGCACCAACGTGGCCTCTGTCGTCGAAGCGGGTAAGGACCTGACGCTCAATGCCAGCAAGAAAACCGACGGCGGTATGAACATCGAAGGCGGGCGTGACGTGACTGTGATCGGCAGTCAGTTGAAGGCCGGCGGCGATATGTTGCTCGGTGCCACTGGCGATATCGCAGTGTTGTCGGGTGTAGAGGAGCATGGCTCGTACAGCAAGAAGACCAAGTCCGGATTCCTCGGATTATCCAAGAGCGGTAAGAGCCAGTTGCAAACGACAGCAAGCCAGGTGGGCAGTGAGCTGGATGCCGGCAACGATCTGGTTGTCGCCGCAGGCAACGATGTACGCGTGCGGGCCAGTGAGATCAGTGCTGACAACGATGCCGAGTTGAGGGCTGGGTTGGTGAATAACAGCGGCGATATCAACCTGATCTCTGCCAATGACACAGCGTATAGCCGCAGCGAAAAATACGAGAAAAAGACGGGCTCTATTTCTGGAGGGTTCCTGGCGATTACCTCGGCCAAGAAAGCCGGGCGCGAAGCCCAGAGCAGCACCAGTGTCGGTAGCCAGGTCGCGGCGGATCGCGATGCAAACTTGCAGGCTGAGCGCGATATCAACCTGGTGGGCAGCGGGATCAGTGCCGGGCGTGACGTTAGCCTCAATGCAGGGCGCGATGTCAATGTACTTGCTGCGCAGAACAGAACCAGCGAGCGCGACTGGCAGAAAACCAAGCAGACCGGTATCGGCGTGTCGAGCGATGCTAATGGCGTGACCTTGTTTGTGGGGGCAGATAAAAGCGCAGAGAAAAATCGCCTTGAGCAGCAAACAGCGGCAGCCAGCCAGATCAGTGCCGGGCAGGACCTGGCGATCAAGGCCAAGCGGGATATCAATCAGCGTGGGGCTGATCTATCGGCAGCCAATGACGTTGATC
This sequence comes from Pseudomonas sp. ICMP 8385, assembly GCF_002699915.1. Classification (NCBI taxonomy): domain Bacteria; kingdom Pseudomonadati; phylum Pseudomonadota; class Gammaproteobacteria; order Pseudomonadales; family Pseudomonadaceae; genus Pseudomonas; species Pseudomonas sp. ICMP 8385. The sequence goes on from NZ_LKBY01000146.1 coordinate 63,833, forward strand.
TGAGAGCCGGGCGGGATATCAATATTGATGCGGCGCGTGAGCGTTTGTTGGTGGAGCAGCAGCGGGAAAAGGAGCGTAATGGGTTGAGTCTTGCGATCAACCATAACTATGGCGACACCAAGGATGCAGTACAAGGTGCCGGGAAAGGAGAGGACAGTGTCAGCAAGGGTTCCAGCACGCTAAAGGCTATCGATGGAGTTGCTCAATTTACGAGCGGTGCTACCCCCGATGGTAAGTTCGGTAATAGTTCACAGGGCACAACCCAACAAGTTGTCGAACAAACCAACCGTTCCTCAACGCTCAGTGCAGGCAATGATATCAATCTGTCCGCAGGTAACGATGTCACGATCAAAGGAAGCGAGTTAGGCGCAGGGCGTGACATCAACATTCAAGGACGTGATGTCACCCTCGATGTGGCTAAAGGCGGAGTAACTGTTGAAAACAATGAGCGTCAGAGTTGGAGTGGGCTTCATGGCGGTGTCAGCGGTGGATTCAAGGTGGGGGTCGGTGGTAGCCACGGCGTAGCCAGTCAAGATCACAATCGCGAGTCTTCCGGTGCAACGGCGTTGGATGCGGGGCGCAATGTCAATCTTAACGCGAGCAACGATCTGAGTCTGGTCGGCACGCAAGTTAAAGCTGGTCGCGATATTGATCTGAAGGCCGGCAATGACTTGAACATTGGTGCCTCTCATAACAGCTATGTGAAAGAGGACACCAGGAGTAGCGGTGGGGGCGAGGTCGGATTTGCTGCGCAAGACGGTGCAATCGGTGTTTATGCCAGTGTGAGTTTGGGCAAGGGCGACCTTGAACGTGAAGGCGTGAGCCAGCAGGAAGCCTATCTGTATGCCGGTGATCGTTTGGGCTTTGACAGTGCCCGAGATACTAACATCGCAGGTGCTCAACTGCGGGGCGACAATGTTGTAGGCCGGGTTGGTAGGGACCTGAATGTATCGTCTGTAGCGGATACCGGTAAGGTCAAAGGTAAGGAATTTGATGTCAGTGCGACGGTTACCGTCGGGTTTGGTTTTAGCGTAAGCGGCTCAGTGGGCTACGGTCAGACTAGTGGTAAAACGAATTGGATTGAAGATCAGACGCGTATCACGGCCAAGGACACCGTGGATATCCGTACGGAGAAACATACCCAACTTGATGGTGCCCTGATTGCTGCCGATACCGGCAAACTCAAACTGGATACGGCAACCCTCGGCTTCTCCGATATTGCTGGAGAAGATAAAGAGCATGGGTACTATCTGAATCTGGGTGGGACTTACAGCCAGAGCGGTCGTGCTACTCAAGACTCCAGTCAGGTCAGTAAAGGCAAGGACCAAGCAAATGGCTGGAGTGCTACCGGTTGGGAGTACGACAAGGATCGTGAACAAACTGTTCGTGCCACGGTGGGGCCGGGGGAGGTTGTCGTTCGCGACGATGCCAAAGCCGGTACGGATGCCACTGCCGGACTGAATCGTGATACCAGTAAAGGATATGAAATCACCCGCGACGATGAGTCTCGAACAGACCTGTATGTCACGAGCTCGTCGATCGATGATGTGCGCCATCCCATAAAAACGATCAAGCAACGTGCTGTTGAGCTGTATAACTACGATAAACAGACCCAAAAAAACTGGGATGCGGCGAGTAACGGGATGAGCGCCGTCATCAATAAGGTTGAGGCCGCGCTCGGTCGTAAGATGGATGCGGGTGTGCTTGCTATCGGCGGCAAAGACTTGGCCGAGAACACCCTCGAAGCGCTTATCCTCTCCGGCAAAAGCCGCAACGCTGCCATGGATATGATGAAAGACCCTGGCTTTCAAGATGGGGTCCTGAAGCAGCTTAATGAAATCATGCATGTTAATGATGCTGATCTGAAAGCGGTGGAAGCACAGATCAAGCCAGGGTTGGACAAGTACATCCGTCAGGCAAATGAGTTACCACCTACAAACGTCACGGAGAGGAGAACTGCCCAGCAGGAAACTTTAGACTTTGTATCCAATATAAATCAGTACATTCAAGCCAATCCGGACAAGGCTGAAACGGTCGGTTACGTCCTCGCAGTCGCCCAGGGGCCAAAGGGCATGATGCAGATGGTTGTGTCAAAAGCCATCGAAAATACGTCCTATGGCGAGAAGCTGGCTCAGAAGGTGGATGAGCTTCAGACTAGGATGGGCAAGGCGCTGGCGGACCAAATGCTTGGTGTCTCCGAGCCGGAAGATCAGCTTAATGCGGCGAAGCCAGACGACCAGAGGCTCATCGGCGGCGGGGAATTGCTGATCAGTGTATTGATTGGTGCGGTACCGGGGGGGGCGAAAAGGAACGAGCGTGTATCTGTTACCGTCAAGGATAAGCCCACCGGAGGGGGCACTGAAAGGTCCCCTGAGGTGGCCTTGGGTGCAAAAGGAGTGCGTGCTCCCGTAGTTAATCCGACACCAGCGCAAGTGGCCACTGCTGAGAAGTTGGGTGTTGATCCACGGTGGGTAAAATCTGACGGAAGTCCCGATTGGCCAACGAAAGCAAATAATGGTTTCGATGGCGGATTCGATGGGCCGCCGAGGGTTGCTGAGCTTCAACCAGGCCAGACGTTTGATAGGTACGGTGGCCGATTTGATGAGAAGGGTAATTTTACTGATCAAGGTAAATTTGTGGCACCGAAGGATGTGCCGTTTGATCAGCGCGCTTTGCCTGACTCGAGCCTGAAATCACCATATCAACAATATGAAGTTATAAAGCCTATTCCAGAGGTAAACTCCGGAAATGCAGCACCGTGGTTTGGAAAGCCAGGCGGGGGAACGCAGTATCAATTACCTATGAGTATTGATGAGTTGCTGAAGGAAGGCTTCATCAAGCCAATAAAATAAGCTAGGGGGATAGCAGTGAAAATTGAACAAATAGCTGAATGTTTTTTCAAATACGCAAATGAACAGGGAAATCCATATGATAAATTCCCCTTGGGGACGGAGGTGGATGAGTTTGGTGCCCCATACATTGAAATTTCTGGTTCAGGGAAGCTGGCCATTGTTGCGAAGGATCGAGGCGAAGAGTGTCTAAGGAAAGAAACAACATCGCCGGAAGTGCTGGCCAAATGGGTGTATGAGGTTTTCAACAAGGATTAATAGGTCGGTGTTGGAGTAGTTATTTACATTGCTCCGTCCAGATTGAAGGTGCAAAAGGAGTGTCAGGTTCGACTCTGACGAGGGACGAATTGATCTCGGGCTTGCCTTAATGCCAGTCAGTTAAGCCTTTTTGTAGGAGCGAGCTTGCTCGCGAAGAACTTGAGAGCGCCGCGTTTACATAGCAAACACGCGTTATCGTTGACGTCCTTCGCGAGCAAGCTCGCTCCTACAGAAAGCAGAATCCGCTTAACTGACTGGCATTAGGGCTTGCCTGGAGGAACTAAGATTACGCCAGGAAATGTGGTTGATATCCGTAGGTTGCCAGATGGCCGAACCGTCTGGTTGAAAAAGGGTACTGATGCTGCCGGATTGCAACATATCTACAAACGACACGAAGTCGACTTTGTCAATAAAGACATCTCACGTAATGACATTTCCACTGTAGTAATGAACGCTCTTGAACGTGGACAGGTTATCGGGACCAACGGTTCTGCTAATGTTTACCGCATCACGTACAATGGTGTTGAACAAAATATTACAGTTGGGGTTGGCTCAAACGGCTTCGTGGTTCGAGCTAATCCGGTCAGTTCTTGGAAGCCATTGCCATGATTAGGTTAAGACTAACGAGTGAATATTTGGATGGGCCAATATTCTGCCCAGATCCGGATAGAATGGGGCACGTTGATATCGAAGATTTACCCCTCTCTCAAGAGTTGATGGCGAAAATCAGTAAGTGGGACGGTGAGTACCAAGCGACGTTCAACAGCGACTACCCTCCCGATTCTGGTTTTACCACTCCTGAGGCAGAGCTTCGGCACAAAGCCGAAGTCTAGACTTAACAGTTTTTAGAGGCTCGGACGTTATTTGATAGTTGCCGATTTTTCGGTCGCAACGGTTAGGTTAAATTCAATTGATCACATTATCGCTGTTCAAAGATGACGAGATCTTAGCACCTCGGCTGGGGCTTACTCATCAGGAGGTGCTTGGGGTTTTCGGTAAATCTGGATAGGCCTTTCAAACCATGATATTACCAGGCTTAAGGATCCAAGAACGAAAAGTATAGGCTTCAAAACACCTAGTGATATCGAAAAAAATTGCAATAAATGGACTAAGTTCGATTGTGGTGATGATACCGTTGGGTATGGATACAAAGGGCTTGCGGCGATTTTCAATCCTGTAACTAACAAGATTATTATCTTTAGGTCGACAAAAAGCAGAGGCTAAATATGATTTTTTTTGTTTGATCGAGGGAATAAGTTTGCGCTCAGTATACAAGCATACGAGTTTCCCGAGGCGAACGATGAGCTAGATGCTAATTGGTTAGTCGTTGGTATAGAAATAGAGCAAGAAGATGGGGTGGGGTGGCGAGCGCATGGACCTTATCTACGCACCCGTGAGTTAGTAAAGCTATTGCGCTGGCTGCAAAATTTGACAGTTAAAGCTACCCCTTCAAGGATGGATTTTATGGAGGGAGAGTTAGCGTTTGATTATACGGACGATATGCTGCTTGGGATCAAGCTTGACTTTAGCTTTCATCCTAAAGGCGCAGAGTATGATTATTTAGTTGATAGGGAGTGCTCACTATATTTCAGAGTTAATGATAAAGAAATAGCTGATCTGATTTTTGCTGTTGAGCAAACTATAAAGACGTTTCCTGAGCGATAAGTCGTGAGAGGAGCTTACTTTTACTGTTGGCTCTTCCGCCGTAAAATGGAATAGAGCAGAACTGGGCTAGATAAGTTCTATCCAGCGGTGGTGTTCTGTCAGAAACATATTTAGCATTTTTTGGAAGGTTGTTAAGCAAGTGGATAAATCGCTTGAGAAAGGAGTTTTCAAGGGGGCATACATGCCGGTGGCGATGTGATTGTCGTGTGTTACGCGGACGGCAGCGTGGTGGATTTCACGACGCAATGGCGTAAAGCTGTAAACGTCTCGACTTGATCTGACAACCCTCTTTAAAAAGAACGGGACCGGGGTTGATGGTGTGTGAGCAATCACTAATCCAAGAGGATTAGCCCTACGTGAACGTTGCCGAACTTAAAAGCTCAATGTTTTCAAAGGGGTAGACGTTTAGTAAGAAACTCGTTCCCCGCTCCACTATCTTGATTTTTAACCTGCATCGTCAATCTGTCGTCACTCGCGCGGCGTTCTGCCTCAACAGGTCCAGATAGTCAGCCCATTGTTGAGCCGCTTCCCGGCGTTGCGCTAGTAGTTGCGCACGTGCATACACAGCCCCCAGCGCACCTGGCATCCGGTGGGATAGCGACAATTCGAGCACGATGGGATCAATTCCCAAGTGTTCGTGGGCAATAGTCCGGTAGGTGGCACGAAAGCCGTGGGCAGTGATGCCGTACTCTGGCCAGATATGCTGAAACGACTTGAGCATTGACGTCGGGTTGATCGGGCGGCCTGGATAGACCGGCGAGACGAACACCCAACCTTTACCTTCGTCATCCACTACGCGGGTTTGTCTTAGCTTGCGCAACAGGGCCAATGCTTGTTCAGGTAAAGGCACGATGTGTTTGCTTTTGTCCAGATGCCTGGTTTTGCTCACTACGTAGCGCCAATCGGCGCCGACCAGGTCGACATCTTCCCAGCGCATCCGCACGAGTTCGCCAGGGCGCACTGGCAACATGACCAGCAGACGCATCGCGTTGGCAACACTGCCGTCGTCGCACTCATCCAGACGTAAAAGAAACCTGCCCAGATCGGCTGGCCTTTCAATCGCCGGATTGCTGGTTACGACGTGGCGAATCCTCAACTCCTCGACATTACTGAGCGCCACGTTGCGCTCCACCCAGCCGCGACCTTCAGCGAAGCCGAGGATGGAACGGATGATTGTGCGTACACGTCGGGCCATCGCCATGAGACGTTGCTGGCGCAGTTCCGTGATGATGGTGGTGATGTGCTCAAGCTTGATCTCGCTGACCGGTTTACTGCCGACTGCAGGCAGAATGTGGTTTCTCAAGGCTCCGCGAAAACCCGCGATGGATTTGCTCACCATTTGGGCAGATTTGAAAGCCATCCACTGCTCGGCTACGTAGGCGAAGGTGCGCTGCTCATTGAGCCGCTGTGCCTCGATCTTGGCGGTTTTAGCCTTGAGCGGCGCGATGCTGTTCGCCACGTCGCGGCGTGCGCTGCGGGCAATGTCGCGCGCCTCCTTAAGGCCGATATCAGGGTACGTACCGATCGAAAACCGGTTTTCCTTGCCATGCAGGCGATATTTCAAGCGCCAGAACTTGGAAGGAGGGTTTCCGATTTTGCGTGACGCGCTCACCTCCAAGTAAAGACCGGGGACTTCGCCATCGGCATGTTTGCCAGGGGTAATCACTGCGCGTACGAAAGCGTCGGTCAGTTTTCGCTTGAACAGAGCGCCTTCTCGGGCTTGCATAATTGGGGGCATCGTTTTTTAAAAAATAAAAAATGTGCCCCCAATTATGCCCCCAAAAGCCTCAGAACTCCTTGGAATTGGACGGACGCCCATGGACTCGAGATGCTTTAAGCTAATGTTTTATAAGCATTTATAGAACATAGTAGAATTTTGTTACAAACTCTCGGGGTCCCCAAAAAACATCTGAATCCGCGACCGCAACCACCGCTCCCCCGGATCGTTGTCCTGTGAGCCGCGCCAGGCCATATGCAGTTCAAAACTGCGCACCGGCAACGGTGGGTCTTCGGCGCGCAGGCCGCCGGTGGCGGTCAGGGCTTCGGCGGTGTAGTCGGGGACGGTGGCGAGGATATCGGTGCCGGCCAGCAGGGTGCCCAGGCCGTTGAACTGCGGAACCGCCAGTACCACATGGCGTTGGCGGCCGAGTTTTTCCAATTCTTCATCAATAAACCCGCTGAGGTCGCCGGCAAACGAGACCAGGGCGTGGGGGCGGGCGCAGAAGTCGTCCAGGCTCAGGGCGCCGGGCACGCTGTCGGCGCGCAGTAGCTTGGGCAGGCTGCGGCGCAACAGTTTGCGTTTGGCATTGGCCGGCAGGTCGGCGGTGTAGCTGACGCCAATGGAGATTTCCCCGGAGGCCAGCAGGCCCGGCATCAGGATGTAGTTGACGCGGCGGATCACCAGCACAATGCCCGGGGCTTCGGCACGCAGGCGCTTGAGCAGTTGCGGCAGCAAGGCAAACTCGACATCGTCCGACAGGCCAATGCGAAACACAGCGGTACTGGTGGCCGGATCGAATTCGGCGGCGCGGCTGACGGCGGTAGAAATCGAATCCAGGGCCGGCGAGAGCAGGGCGAAAATTTCCACGGCCCGGGCTGAGGGTTCCATGCTGCGCCCGGTGCGCACGAACAGCGGATCATCGAACAGCCCGCGCAGGCGCGACAAGGCGGCGCTGATGGCCGGCTGGCCGAGGAACAATTTCTCGGCGGCGCGGGTCACACTGCGCTCATGCATCAAGGTTTCGAATACGATCAACAGGTTCAGGTCGACACGACGCAGGTCGTTACGGTTCATCTTGTGTCCTGGCAGATTCAGCGAGCTTGACGTGAGCGGCCACATGACAACAATGGCCGGCATGAATCTTACGGGGAAAGGCTGGTACTCTGCACCGGCTAATTCAGTTTTCCTACGCCGCCTAGGGTATTTTCCTAGGCGGTGGAATCAATGACAGACATGACGACTATTAATGGCGACCGGTGGCCTTGCCCCGAAAGCCCAGATAAAGTTCATGGCATTAGAGGTCACTTTGGCGAGGTTTGCGATGTCCCGCACGATCCGTTTTCACAAGTTTGGTCCGGCCGAGGTGCTCAAGTGCGAAGAGCATGAAGCCACGTTGCCCGCACCGGGCGAAGTGCAGGTGCGTGTCGAAGCGATTGGCATCAGCTGGTACGACATTCTCTGGCGGCAGAACCTGGCGTCGTCCCATGCCCGTTTGCCTTCCGGTCTGGGCCATGAAATGGCCGGTGTGGTAATGGCGCTGGGCGAGGGTGTTGATGACCTGGCCGTTGGCGACAAGGTCGCCAGCTTCCCGGCCGAGAGCCCCAATGATTACCCGGTGTATGGCGAACAGATTATTTTGCCGCGTTCGGCCCTGACCCGTTACCCGGACGTCTTGAGCCCGGTGCAGGCCAGCGTGCATTACACACCGTTGTTGATTGCCTACTTTGCCTATATCGACCTGGCGCGGGTCAAGCCCGGGCAGTTTGCGCTGGTCACGGATGCCAGCCATTGTGCCGGGCCTTCGTTTGTGCAATTGGGCAAGGCGCTGGGGGTGCGGGTGATTGCCGCGACCAAGAAGGCTGAAGAGCGCGAATACCTGCTGTCCCTGGGCGCCGAAAAGGTCATCGTCACCGAAGAGCAGGACTTGCTGATGCAAATCAACAAGTTCACCGATGGGCGGGGCGTGGATGTGGTATTTGACGGCCTGGGTGGCCCGCAGATGTCGCTGTTGGGCGATGTGCTCGCGCCCCGTGGCAGCCTGGTGTTGTATGGCCTGCAGGGCGGCAACCAGACACCGTTCCCGGCCTGCGCCGCGTTCCAGAAGAACATCCAGTTCTTTGTGCACTGTATCGGTAACTTCACAGGTAAGCCGGAGCTGGGCATTATCCAGGATCAGGCGGCACTGCAGCGGGCCTTGCGTGAGATCAACCAGTTGACCGCAGACGGTGTGCTGGTGCCGCTCAAGACCCGGGTGTTCCCGTTCAGCGAGTTTGTCGATGCCCATCGCTATATGGACGAATGCCCATGCCGCGAGCGGGTGGCGTTGCAGGTTGAAGCTGTTTGATCTGTGGGAATGTTCGTAATCGGACATTCCGCCCGTGCTTGCCATGGGGCAAATACGCCATTTAGAAGGACAGGATCTACGTCCTGGCTGAGTCGCCCGCCGGGATTCTTTCCCTACAAAACCTGCCGTTGATCCCGCCGCTGCCCTGAATCCCAGAGCAGCGGCGTTTTACATGGGGGCTGCGCTCAGTCCCGGCTCGCCAAACTGCACTGGTTTTTGCGCCGGGTCTGTATCTTTTAATCATCAAGCAAGCGCTGATAATTGCCCGGTCACTTTCATCTCAAGGACTGAGCAATGATTGCAGAAAACAACTCAACACACCGGTTCGCGGTAACTAACAAGTCGTCTTGTATGTCGGCCCAGGGATATTGGCCTGCACAGGGAGCGATTAACTGTGCGCGAACTAAACCCGGCTTTTGCCCTGCGCTGCATATGTCAGATAACTCTTTAATATTTGAGTTAAAGGCTAGTAGGAAGTTGTAAGACCTTTCCTAGGCTGGCCGGCAGGCCAGCGTAGGGGCTTTCTTCAGCAGGTGATGGCATCTTCGCCGGGATGTTCCAACAGGCGCTTTGTTGTGCGGTGCTAACATTTAGCTATCAGCTTGCCGCAACAGGCGTCAACTCCAAGTAAACAGCAGGTCGGACAGGCACGCCTAACTGCTTGCCCGGAACTGACAGTTAACCTCAGGTAGTAAAGCTATGAGCGCTATTCACGAACAAGCCATGAACTATGTGTACCAGCAAGTGTTGCAGCGGTTGCAGGGCTACTTCTCGCGAGCGGAGCGCACCGCACTTCAGTTATTGATTCAGCGGCTGATTGTGGCGGCAGGGGGCATCGAACAGATCGGTGACTACAAAGTACTGGTCGCCCATGGAGGCGGTAAAGGCAGCAGCTATGCATTGGCCTTCCTGCGTGCCGCCCAATTGACCATCGCCGGCCGTGCGCCGAGGAGTTTTCAGTTGCGCGTCGCCACCCTGCGCCATACGGGGATGACGCAAGCCGCACTGGACAGCATTCACCGTGGCTACAGTGCGTTGTTTTTCCATGACGACCCCCGGGTCGAGTTATTGATGGTGGAAAACCAGGAAGTGTTGCCCTTCAACCACCTGCGTCCGGCTTCCACGGCGGGCCAGGATATTGGCCGGCGCAACATGTTGATGGTTGGGCATATGAGTTCGGGAGATATCCGTGCCAGTTTGTGCAACGACGGTTACTTGTCCCTGGGGGATTTCTACCGCCGCATTACCGCCTGGGACGCCGGGGTGCATGCCTTGGTCAGCAGTGATTCGCCGCGCAAGCAGAATCAATACCTGGCGTGGCTGGTCAGAACCACCCGCGCTGCCGGCATGAAAGGCCACGCCGGCCGACCGCTGGCGCTCAACGCCCTGTTTACCCGTATGGATGATTGCAGCGCCGACTATTACCGCGACGTCTATGGGGAACATTACGCGACACAGGATGCCTCCACCCACAAGGAGGTGCATAGGCACCTGGCCTATATCGGCGTGGCCGATCTGCTACGTGCCGCGGAGCAGGACCCCACGGCATTGCTCAACGACTTCATGGGCTACAAGCAGGATGAGTTCGCCTTTCAGTTCAGCAACCCGGACTACGCCAACCCGTTGCTGATGGCGCATATGCACGGCCTGCAAGCGGAAGTGCTGCTGGGCCTTGACTATCAACAGGGGGTCACGGGGTTTATCGAGCAAGCCATCGGTTTTATGCGGCGTAAACAAATCCCCGATCTGCTGATTGCCCAGGCTGGCACCCGGGACGGGCGCATGCTCGCGGCCACCTACGCCCGCGAGTTCTTTGGCCTGGAAGAAAGCCAACTGGTGTGCCTGTTGTTCTCACCGTTTATCCAGCAAGGGCAGCGCCTGGAAGCCTTCTTGCGCCGCTGCCATCCCGGCATGCTGGTGGCACTGCCCGAGCTGCACAAAGCCCTTGAGGGCAAGTCGTCGGCCGAGTTGATCCAGCATTGGGTGGTCGATACCAGCGGTTTACCCCTGGCGCTTTTGCAGCATCTGTACCGCACCCATGTCGCGGCCAATGCCGCCTGTATCAATAGCGAGGAGCCAACCACCGGGCCACACGGCGTGCCAGGGCGCTGAGGGTGGATGCGCTACGGCAGCCGTTGCCCGGGCAGAGAACGTCATGAGGGAGGATAAGCAGGCCGACTTCGCCTATCAGGCGGTCTATCGCTACATGATCAACCTGATCAATGAAGTGGGCACCGAGGCCAGGGTCAAGCTGCCGTCCTTGCGACACTTGGCAGAGCGTTTGAATGTGTCGATTTCCACTATTCAATACGCTTACTCACTGCTGGAAAAGGAGGGCAGGGTGTACTCGGTGGCCAAGTCCGGTTACTACGCCTTGCCCATTGCCGCCAATACCCCGTGCTGCAGCGCCGGTGATTTGCTCGAACGCCTGTATACCGGCGCGCGCAGGCCGGGGATGTTGGTGCTCAGTGCCGATGAACCGGCGCAACTGTTGTCCCTGGACGGGCCGTTGCTGCAATTGGAGCGTGAACTGGTGCGCCAGTATCCGCGCCAGTTGCAACCCTATTCCCAGCCGTGTGGCATCTGGGAACTGCGGGCGGCACTGGCGGCGCGTTATACCCGTTCGCCCACACGTTGCTGGCAGGCGGATGACGTCTATATCGGCGCTGACCTACGGGGTGTGCTGGCGATACTGATCGAAGTGCTGGCGCTCAACGGGGCGGCGGTGCTGGTGGAGTCGCCGTGTGACTGGCTCATCCTGCGCCTGCTGCAAGACGCCGGGGTGCGCGTGATTGAATGGCCGTGCAACGAGCAGGGCCGGCTCGACCTGGCCTATCTGGAGCAGCAACTGCGGGCCGAGGGGGTGCAACTGGCCTTGTTATCCTCGACCCCCGGCCTTGCCACGGGCAAAGCCTTGAGCCTGGCGGAGCAGACGCAAGTGGCAAGGTTGCTGGAACTCTATGGCTGCTGGCTGTTGGAGAATGATGTCCACGGTGGGCTGGAGTTCGAGGCATCTACCCGCTACCTGCGGGATGTGGTGAACCCCGCACGGCTGATCGTATTTTCCACGTTTGAGAAAGTCATGGGGCCGGAAGCGCCCTATGGTTTTCTGCTTTCGCGGCACTTGAGCGCGCAATTGCAGCGCCAGTTCCTGTTGCGCGCATTTTGTTTGTCGTCCCTTCGCCAGCGGGCAATAGCCCGGCTGTACTACACGGGCCGCCTTGACCTGCACCTGCAGGACTTGCGCGCACAGCTCAAGGCACACGCCTGCGCGATGCAGGTGCACCTGGCGCAGCATCTGGGCGAGCGGGTGACATACCGGGTGCCGCAGGCGGGTGCCACCTACTGGTTGCGCTCGACCGAGGCCGTGGACATGCGTCGGGTATTCCAGGACATGCTGGCGCGCCAGGTGGTGATTGCCCCCGGCGAGTTGTTCAGCGTGAGTGGCCTGTACCAGCAGCACTTTCGCCTGAGCCATGTGCTCAGCACACATCACCGCCTGGACCTGGTGTTGGAGGCGTTGGCACAGGCGCTTAAGCAGGGGCAGAACAGATGAGTGGGTTCTGTCGGAAATATCACTGATTATTGTGGGATAGATACCGTCGCATGGCGGTCGAACACCCAGTAAACTGCATTCCTTTTCCGAATCCTTCTTTTTCAGAGGTTTTTGCATGACTCTCAGTCCTTTTGCGGGCAAACCGGCGCCAGCTCAATTGCTGGTGGACATCCCGCGACTGGTAACGGCCTATTACACCGGCCAGCCCGATGCAGCAATCTCCACGCAACGTGTCGCTTTTGGTACCTCCGGGCACCGTGGCAGCTCTTTTGACTTGAGTTTCAATGAATGGCACGTACTGGCCATCAGCCAGGCCATTTGCCTGTACCGCGAGGCGCAAGGCATTGATGGCCCACTGTTTGTCGGCCTCGACACCCACGCGCTGTCCACGCCGGCCGGCGCCAGCGCCCTGGAAGTGCTGGCGGCTAATGGCGTGCAGGTGATGCTCGCCGAAGGCGATGAATACACGCCGACCCCGGCGATTTCCCATGCCATCATCTGCTACAACCGTGGCCGCACCCGTGGGCTGGCGGATGGCATTGTCATCACCCCGTCCCATAACCCGCCCCAGAGCGGCGGGTATAAATACAACCCGCCCAACGGCGGCCCGGCCGATACCCATGTCACCAAATGGATCGAAGCCAAGGCCAACGAACTGCTGGCCGCCAAGCTGGCCGGGGTCAAGCGCATCTCCCATGCCCAGGCCTTGAAAGCCGACACCACCCATCGCCATGACTACCTCAACACCTACGTGGCCGACCTGATCAATGTCATCGACATGGACGCCATTCGCAGCGCCGATCTGCGCCTGGGCGTGGACCCGCTGGGGGGCGCCGGGGTGCGCTACTGGTCGGCCATTGCCGAACATTATCGCTTGAACCTGGAGGTGGTGAATACCGAGGTCGACCCGACCTTCCGCTTTATGAGCGTGGATTGGGACGGGCAGATTCGCATGGACCCATCCTCCAGCTATGCGATGCAAGGCCTGATCGGCCTCAAGGAACGCTTCGACGTGGCATTTGCCTGCGACCCCGACCACGACCGGCACGGCATCGTCACCCCGTCTGGCGGGTTGTTGGCGCCGAACAACTACCTGGCAGTGTCCATCGACTACCTGTTCCAGAACCGTCCCCAGTGGCGTGCGGATGCTGGCGTGGGTAAAACCGTGGTCAGCAGTGGCCTGATCGACCGCGTCGCCGCACGCATCGGCCGACGCCTGTACGAAGTGCCGGTGGGCTTCAAGTGGTTTGCCGACGGCTTGTTCGAGGGTTCCTTGGGCTTTGGCGGCGAAGAAAGCGCAGGCGCGTCCTTCCTGCGCAAGGATGGCCGCGTGTGGAGCACAGACAAGGACGGCCTGATCCCGGCCTTGCTGGCCGCCGAAATGACCTCGCGCAAAGGCCAGGACCCAAGCCAGATCTACCGCGGCCTGACCGACGCCCTGGGTGAACCGTTCGCCATCCGTGTGGATGCCAAGGCCACGCCGGCACAGAAGGCACTGCTGGGCAAGTTGGCGCCGCAGCAGGTCACCTCCACGCAATTGGCCGGGGAAAGCATCCAGCAAATCCTCAGCCATGCACCGGGGAACGACCAGCCGATTGGCGGGCTGAAAGTCATGACCGAAAACGGCTGGTTTGCCGCACGACCGTCAGGCACCGAGGATATCTACAAGATCTATGCCGAGAGCTTTATTGGCGAAGATCACCTCAAGCGCCTGGTGGAGGAGGCGCAGGTGTTGGTGGATGGCGCCATTTCCTAACGTGTGGGGGCTGGCTTGTGTGGGAGCTGGCTTGCCTGCGATCGCCTCGCCTCGGTCTAACTGATACACCGAGGTGTCTGCATCGCAGGCAAGCCAGCTCCCACACAAGCCAGCTCCTACACAAACCCGCTGCCCCAGTTGGTTTGGTGCCAGGCTTGAGATCAGGCCAGGTCCACCAGCACCACTTCGCTGTCTTCGACTGCCGTCACCCGTAACACCCGCTCATCTTGCACCGCAACGCCATCCCGCGCCTGCGCTCGCAGGCCATTGACTTCGATCACCCCGGTCGCCGGCACCAGATACGCCCGGCGCCCTGCATCCAGGTGGTACTCGGTACTTTCCCCGGCCTTCAGGTTGGCCGCTACCAAGCGTGCATCGGCACGAATACGCAGGCTTTCATGGTCGCCGTGTTTGCCGCTGGCCAGGGTCACGAAGCCTTCGCGCTCGCCCTTGGGAAAGGGCTTGGCGCCCCAGGAAGGGGGCAGGCCCGCTTCATTGGGAATGATCCAGATCTGGAAAATCTTGGTCGCCGTGGCTTCCAGGTTGTATTCGCTGTGGGCAATCCCGGTGCCCGCGCTCATCACCTGCACGTCGCCGGCCTCGGTGCGGCCCTTGTTGCCCAGGTTGTCGGCATGGCTGATGGCGCCTTCGCGCACATAGGTGATGATTTCCATGTCGCGGTGCGGGTGCTGTGGGAAGCCGGTGCCCGGCGCGATGATATCGTCGTTCCACACCCGCAGGTTGCCCCAGTGCATACGCTTAGGGTCATGGTACTCGGCAAACGAAAAGTGGTGATGGGCATCCAGCCAACCGTGATTGGCACCGCCCAGGGAAGTGAAAGGTCGAAGTTCAAGCATGATCGTCTCCTGTTGATGGGCCTATCATCCAGCAGCACATAATCGATAAAAAGCGTAAAAAATGCCTGATTCCCATCAGGTAATTCGATTGCTTCCCGTGTTCCATAACTAGACCCCAGCTTCAGTTCATCGCCTAACTGCATGAAGCCAAAGCAATTGGCTGGAACTGTCAGGGGATTCCGGCGACCATAGGGCTTCTGTTCGCCCAAGCCCCCGCAGGAGTCCGCGTGCCGCAACACACCCCTGATCTGCCCCCCGAACTGCGTCCCCTGGCGCAAATGCCGCTGTTCAAGCGCCTGGTTGCCCGGCTGTTTGGCCACGGTTTGACACGTCTGCGGGCCCAGCATCGTTTTTCGTGGCTGCATGGCCAGGCCGATGGCTTTCGCAGCGGGCATGAGGCGGGGGTGGAGTATGGCTACCGCGAAGGCAAGCGCGATGGTATCGAGGAGGGCCGTCAGGTCCTGTTGATTCGCGATTTGCGTAGTGATGAGCACCGCGCCCCTGGGGTAGACGACCGCCTGTTCGACGATTGGCGCCTGCCACTGACACCCGAACTGAAAAAACGCATCAAGGCCGATGTGGCACGCCTGCTACCGGCCCATGCGCAGCCCAGTGCGGCGCAGTGGAAGATGATCTTCAGCGACACCCCGTCGACCTCGGTGGTTGCCGGGGCCGGGGCTGGCAAATCCACGTCGCTGGTCCTGCGCATCCTGCTGTTGAGCCATTACCTGGGCTTCGAGCTGAGTTCCATGACCGTGGTGACCTTCACCCGCGAGTCGCGCAAGGACTTTATCAGCAAGCTCATGGAGATCCTCAGCCTGTGGGGCCAACCCCTTGGTTTGAAAGAGGCCCAGGCCGTGGTGCGCACCTTCCACTCACGCATCTTGCCCATGGTCCGCAGCCTGCCGGGTTTCGAGCGGTTGCAGGCCTTCGAGAACCTGCACCACGGCACCTATGATGACGAGGCCGATAGCAACCCGTTTGACCTGCGCATCAACGAGGCCCAACGCCAGCAGCTCAATGCCTGTTATCACGGGCTCTATGGCCGGCATGCGCGCTTTCGCGAATTGATCGCGCCGATGGCACGCCACGCCCTGCAGCTCAAGGAGTTGGAGCGCGACCACCCGGATGTGCAAAAACGCGTGGCGGTCACCGAGTTGGCGGCCAAGCGTGATGAAGAGCTGTGCGATGTGATCGAGGACCTGTGGTTGCGCGCCGGCGCGTGGCCGATCAAGGGGATCGAGCCCAGCCGCCAGCGCGTTGAAATCAATGGCGCGTCGTTCCACTGCCATGGCTATAGCGCCGAACTGGAGGCCTGGGTGGTGCTGGGCTTCGACGCCCGGGAAAGCCCACAGCTCGCCCGGCCCGGGGCCAAGCTGTCGGTGCGGGCCGAATGGGCGGTCAAACGCACACTGTTTCAAGCTTTCTGTCGCAAACCATTGATATGGCTGGATAACTATGAGTCATCCAAGCGTCTGTTGAGCAGCCTGGCGGGCGAGACCACCTCCGGTCCGGGGTTTGATTACAAGGTCAAGGGTGAGCTGGCTTCGGCACCGCTGCTCGACTGCTTTGTCACCGCGGCCGGGTTTATCGAGAACCTTGGCCTGGATGTGCCCACGGCGGTAGGCCAGATGAGCTTTGCCAAGGATGACCCGGACCGTGGTTTCTTCGAGGCCCTGAGTCTTTTCTGGAAAGCCCTGGAAGATCACCTGCTCGACCAGTCGCCGCCGATCATGACCTACAACCGCATGTTCTCGCTGTTTGGCGAGAACACCCCGGAAAACCTCAGGTTGCTCAGCGATGGGCTGTTGCGCCCGTTGTCGCACTTGATGATCGATGAGTTCCAGGATGTCTCGCCACAGATCGTGGCGTGGATCCGCGCCAGCCTGCACGAGATCCGCCGACGCGGGCCGGCCATGCACGTGGGGCGCGGGGCCCAGCATTCCTCGCTGTTATGTGTCGGGGATGACTGGCAGTCGATCTATGGCTGGCGCGGCAGTTCGCCCAAGTACTTTATGGAGTTCAACAAGGAGTTCCCGTCCCCCAGCACCACTCGGGTGATGCTGGGGGAGAACTTTCGTAGCCACCAGCACATCATCGATGCGGCCGAGCATATCGTTAAGGCCGCCCCCGCGATCAGCGGCAAAAAGGCCAAGGCCAGCGGTACGGCCAAGGCACTGGTGCCGGTACAGGTGCTGGATCGGGACGAGGCGGCCCTGGCGCAGCAATTGCTGGCGCACTATCAGCGCGGCGAATCGGTGTTAATGTTGTATCGAAAAAGTAGCGATAAGCTATTGATTCAAGAGCATATTCAATCTTTAGTTAATCTTGATTCTAGCTTGCCGCCGGCCATACGCCGCCTCAAGCAACTGACCTACCACAGCGCCAAGGGGCTGCAGGCCGATGCGGTGTTTTTGCTCGGCGATTGCCAGCACCTGACCCGCTCGCCCTACAAGAACCAGGTGTACCGCATGGCTGGGCTAGGCAAGGACGGGGATGCCGAGCCCTACGACAATGCGCAAAGAGACGAGGTGCTGCGCCTGGCCTATGTCGGGATTACCCGGGCGGTTAGCTATTGCTATTGGTATGTCGAAGGGCAGGAAGGCCAGGGGGCGAATGCACCCAGGGCGTCGGATCGGGTGGCGGGGGGCAAATCGTTCTTTGATGATCGCCGCGCTACCAAGGCGCGATAGATCAAATGTGGGAGCTGCCTCGCGGGGCGAGACCGCTCCCACCCTTCAGGCCTGCAGCAGCTGCGGTCGCACAAACGATTCCAGCTCAGCCTCAATCGCCTCGATAATCCGCTCCACATCCGTGGCATTCATCACCGTGGCACAGGGAAGGCCGGCGATGGCAATCAGGGTTTCGCCACTTGCGCGGTCAAACAATCGCGCAATCATGCTGCCAGGCGCGTCCATGCTGCCTTCAAAGCCCATCGGGTGAAAATGCCAGCGCATCAGTTGGCATGCATTGGGAAATGTCACTTTGTTCATGTGGCCCACCTTGTTCATTGAGCGCTTCCTTTAGCTCGCGGCAAGGGCGCCAGGCCCATCAATGGTCCTGACCGTGAAGCTTAAAAAATAGCACTCACTCGCCATGGGCACCGGGGTTTTTTCTGTCCGTTCGGCAGTTGCTTGCAAGAAGTATGACGTGGGTCATGTCTTACAAATGCTTAGGCAAAAGGCCATTACCTAAAAGCCTCACTTGGCCATTGAAGCGCTCGGTAAAGTTGTGCAAGCTCCGCGCTTTAGCCGTTTTCGAGTGTTGTATGCCACAGACCGTCCCGGCCGACAGCCCGCAACAGACGCCAGCGACTGCCGAGGTGGTATTGCGCCATCACCTGTGCTGGAAACTCCGCGACCTGGACGGGGTGATGGCGCACTACCACCCGGATATCCAGTACCACGACTTCTTCCAGAACCGCGTGGTGTGCTTTGACCAGTTGCGCGAGTACCTGCAAGCCAGCATGCCCCGGGACCCCGACGAGGCCATTGAACACACCGATCGCATCCGCACCGACGGCGATACCGCCTTTATCCAGTACCGCGTGACGTTGCGCGGCGGCCAGGGCCTGGTGTCGTTTCGCACCAGCGAGGCGATCACCGTGCGTGACGGGCTGATCTGGCGCGTCAACGAGTACGCGTCCCTGGTGCACGAGCCCGCCACCAGCCGCTTGCAGTCCCTGGCCACGCGCCCGACCGTCAGCCGCCTGGGCTTGTCGCCCCAGCAACTGAGCTACCTGGCCAACGATTTGCAGCAGTACTTCCAGCGTCAGCAACCCTATCTCGACCCGGAATTGGACCTGCAACAGGTGGCCAAGGCGTGTGGCTACAGCCGCAACCAGATTTCCTACCTGCTCAACCAGGTGCTGGGGCAGAGTTTCTATCGCTACGTCAACCAGGCCCGCCTGCAGCATTTGCTGGCGGCACTGGAGGGCGCCACGCCGCCGATCCGTATCGATGAACGGGCGTTTGCCGCCGGTTTCAATTCGTTGTCGGCGTTCTACAGCTGTTTCCGCCAACATACCGGCCTGTCGCCCAAGGCCTACGTCAAACAAATTTCCCTGCGTGCACGCGCGCAAGACGACGACTGAAGCCAGGCACTAGGATCACGCCATCGACGTTGGGTGGTGGAGTTCTGGTATGCCGGCATGGCGCAAGATCAGTTTATGGATGGATCAGTTGCAAGAGCCGCTCAAGGCGCGTGCGGCCCTGGGGCACGACCTGGATGTCGACGTGGCCATTATTGGCGCCGGCTACACCGGGTTGTGGACCGCCTATTACCTCAAGCGCCACGCGCCGCAGCTCAAGGTGGTGATCATCGAGGCGCAGACCACCGGCTTTGGCGCTTCCGGGCGCAACGGTGGCTGGTTGATGGGCAATCTGCTGGGCGAAGATCGTTTGCTTGCCGGGCTGCCCGCCGAGCAGCGCCGGGCCTCGTTTGACCTGCTGCACGGCATCCCCGATGAAGTCGGGCAGGTCCTGCAGCGCGAAGGTATCGACTGTGACTACCGCAAGGGCGGGGCGCTGCACTGCGCCGCCCGTTACCCCGAGCAGGAAGCCAGCCTGCGCGCATACCTGGCCAAGCTCCACGGCCAGGGCCTGACCGACGATGACTACCGCTGGCTCAGCCCCGAGCAACTGGCCGGGCAGGTCCGTATCGCCTCGGCCTATGGCGCGGTCTACACCCCGCATGTGGCGACGATCCACCCGGCCAAGCTGGTGCGCGGGTTGGCGCGGGTGGTCGAAGCCATGGGTGTGGCGATCTACGAAAACAGCCCGGTCACCCACTGGCAATCCGGCAGCCTGCGCACCGACCAGGCCCAGGTCCGCGCCTCATGGGTGGTGCCGGCGGTAGAGGGCTATGCGCCGACACTCAAGCCCCTGGGCCGCTATCAACTGCCGGTGCAGAGCCTGATCGTCGCCACCGAACCGCTGCCGGCCAGTACCTGGGAAGAAATCGGCCTGAACCAGGGCCAGGCCTTCGGGGAAAGCAGCCGCCAGGTCACCTACGGCCAGCGTACTGCCGACAACCGCCTGGTATTTGGCGCCCGTGGCGGCTATCAGTTTGCCGGCAAGCTGCGCCACAACTTCGACCTCACCGACAGCGAAGTGCAATTGCGCCGCTACCTGTTCTGCGAGCTGTTTCCGCAACTCAAGCAGGTGCGCGTGACTCACTCCTGGGGCGGCAACCTCGGTATGTCGCGGCGCTTTCGGCCGCACATGCTGTGCGACCAACAGAGCGGCATCGCCTTGTCCGGCGGGTATGGCGGGGAGGGCGTGGGCGCCAGCAACCTGGGTGGCCGGACCCTGGCCGACCTGATCCTGGGGCGTGACACGCCGCTGGTCCAGCAACCGTGGGTCCTGCGTGATGGCGGCCTGAATGCCCTCCGGGGCTGGGAGCCGGAGCCGTGCCGCTGGCTGGGCTACAACGCGATCATCCGCAGTTTCGTCCATGAGGACCAGACCCTGGCCGACCCGAACACCGCGCCCTGGCGGCGCAAGCTGGCCAGCGGGATGGCCGGCTTCATGGAAGGGTTCATGCACTGAGTCGTTTCAATCACCACAGGTATGACCATGAGTATTACCCAGTTCAAAGACACCCTTGACTGCCACTTGCCAGACTCAAGCCCGGTTGCCGTGCCCCTGGGCACTCCGGTCGCGGTGGCGTCCACCCTCAGTGTGATGCGCAACGATGGCGTCGAAACCGGCATCTGGGCATGCACCCCGGGCCGTTGGCGGCGCCAGATCGTGGCGCAGGAGTTCTGCCACTTTATCCAGGGCCGCTGCACCTTCACCCCCGATGACGGCGAAACCCTGCATATCGAAGCCGGCGATGCACTGATGTTGCCGGCCAATAGCACAGGTATCTGGGATATCCAGGAGACCGTGCGCAAGACCTATGTGTTGATCCTCTAATCTTTTGATCCTTGATCGCCTGCCATAAAAACAGCCCTATAACCGCCAGGAAATCGAACCATGAGACCCATTGCCCTGTTGCCCTTGATGTTGGTGGCGTCCCTGACCCAGGCCGCCGAAACGGTGAAAATCTACAACTGGTCGAGCTACATCGCGCCGGACACCACCAAGAACTTCCAGAAGGAAACCGGGATCGGTTTCAGCTATGACGTATACGACAGCAACGAGACCCTGGACGGCAAGTTGATGACCGGTAACTCGGGCTATGATGTGGTCTTTCCGTCCAACCACTTCATGGCCCGACAGATCCAGGGCGGGGCCCTGAAAAAGCTCGACAAGCGCCAGTTGCCGAACTGGAAAAACCTCAACCCGGTGCTGCTCAAGGCCCTGCAAACCAACGATCCGGGGAATGAGCACGGCTTCCCGTACCTGTGGGGCAGTACCGGTATCGGCTACAACATCGACAAGGTCAAGGCAGTGTTGGGCGAGGATGCGCCGGTCGATTCCTGGGACTTGATCTTCAAGCCCGAGTACATGGAAAAACTCAGCAAATGCGGGGTGGCGATCCTCGACAACGGCCCGGAACTGCTGCCCATTGCCCTGAATTATCTGGGCTTGCCGCACCACAGCAAGAACCCCGAGGACTATAAAAAGGCCGAGGCGCTGCTGATCAAGGTGCGGCCGTATATCGCCTACTTCCACTCCTCGAAATACACCGGCGACCTGGCCAACGGCGATATCTGCGTGGCAGTGGGCTTCTCCGGTGACGTGCTACAGGCCGAAAGCCGCGCCAAGGAAGCCAAGAATGGCGTGAAGATCGGCTACAACATCCCCAAGGAAGGTGCCGCCATCTGGTTCGACATGGTCGCCATGCCCGCCGACGCCCCGGATGAGAAGGCCGGCTATGCCTTTATGAACTACCTGCTGCGCCCGGACGTGATGGCCGGCATCACCAACTTCGTGCACTACGCCAACGGCAACAGCGCCGCCGACAGCCTGGTGGACCCGCAGATCAAGGGTGACACCAAGGTGTACCCGAGCGAGGAAATGATGGGCAAGCTGTTCGCCCTTGAAGCCATGCCGATGAAGATCGACCGCATTCGCACGCGGATCTGGAACACCATCCGTACCGGGCGTTAGATACGTGTGACTGATCTACCGCCATCGCCGCGATGCGGCGACCCGACAAGCCCGCTCCCACAGGGGATCTCGACTAGACAGAGCAAAAATGTGGGAGCTGGCTTGCCTGCGATGGCGGTAGGCCAGTCACCCTCGACCTCCCTATGGGTTATCCAGGTCATGCCCCAACGACTGGATAAACAACGAAAACAACTCCGGCTGCGACGAGATATCCAGCTTGGCGTACAGGTGGCGCCGATGCACCTTGACGGTGTCCGGCGAGATGCTCAGGCGTTCGGCCATGGCCTTGGATGAGAACCCGCGCAGTACCAGGCGGGCGATTTCCAGTTCGCGTTCGGACAGCACCCCACTGCCAAAATGGCTCAACGCATCGCGAATCTGGCTGGCCATGGCCTCGCCAGCCGGTGCGCGCCGGGTGCTCTGCTGCCAATGCTGCTGCATCAAGGGCAGCACCCACGCCGCCAACAGCGTCAGCAGCCCGGTTTCAGTGGCGGTGAACACGCGCTGCATCCCCAAAGACAACGACAAAGTACCGACCCCGGGTAGCTGGAGGATGAATTGCACTTCATCCTCCAGCACATTGTCGTGAAAGTAATTGAGGAAGTACTCACTCTGGCGGAAATGATCCGGCGCCACCTCTTCCAGGCGGTACACGCCACTGGCGTAGCCTTCGCGGCACGCCTGGAAGAACGGATCGAGCAGGTACAAGCCATTGAGGTACACCAGCATCGACGCCGGTTTGCTGGTGGGCTGCGCGTCGTACTCCTCCAGCGCCTGGGGCGGGCCGTCCATGGGGTAGAAGATCGCCAGGGCGTTGTCGAAGGCCAGGTTCTGGTGCAGCAGCAACACCAGTTGCTTCCAGAAACGCTCGGTGCCAATTTGCGACACGGTACGCCCCAGGCCCGCATGCATGCCGATTTCCCTGAACAGGCTCATGTGATGGGTTCCGATGGCTGAAAGATCGGCCAAGGGTTCGGCTTTTGCACGAGCCCGTCAAGGGGAGTACTCCAATAGGGGAATTGGCGGGCGCCGGCACAGCGCCTAGATTCCCTGGCATTCAACGGGAAACATATCCCGGGCCGGCTTTTTCTTTCGTTTCTGCCTCAAACCAGCTTTCCAATAAAAAGAATAAACAAGAGGATAACGATATGAGCGCAACCCCCACGCCTGACGGTGTGCTGAAACCTACCTTGAGTGTGTTCGATGTGGTGGCCATTACCGTTTCGGCGGTGACCCCGGCCAGTTCCGTCTTTGTCATTGCACCGTTTGCGATCCAGCAAGCCGGCAGCGGGGTGTTCCTGGCGTTTGTCATGGCCGGGTTGCTCGCGCTGATGTTCGCCTTTTGCTACGCGGAACTGGGGCGCGCCCATAACAGTGCCGGCGGGGAGTATGTGTACGCCAAGCGCGTGTTTGGTGGCATGGCCGGCTACGCGACCTTCCTCACCGTGCTGGTGATGCTGCTGTTTATCCCGCCGGTACTGGCCACCGGCGCGGCAACCTACCTCAACAATGCCCTGGGCACGACATTCGATTCACAAACCGTGGCCCTGGTGATCGTGGTGTGCAGTTACGCCCTGGGCATCCTCAATATCAAGCTCAATGCCTGGATCACCGGCACTTGCCTGCTGTTGGAAGTGGCGGCGTTGCTGGTGATCGTGTTTATCGGCTTCGGCAACCCGGTGCAGCCCGCCAGTGTGCTGTTCCAACCGCAGATCGTCGAAAACGGCGTGCTACACCTGGCGCCCTGGTCCCTGGTGATCGGTGCGGTGGGCATCGGCCTGTTCTCGTTCAACGGCTACGGCCCGGCAGTGTTGCTGGCCGAAGACATGAAATGCGGCGGCAAGGGCGTGCACAAGGCGGTGCTGTGGTCCCTGGGCCTGGTGGTGGTGATCGAGCTGGTGCCGATCACTGCGCTGTTGATCGGCGCCCCGTCCCTGAGTGCGATGATCAGCAGCCCGGACCCCATCGGCTACCTGCTGACCAGCCATGGCAATGAAACCCTGTCACGCCTGGTCAGCGCCGGGATCTTCCTCTCGGTGTTCAACGCCATTGTCGCCATCGTGATCCAGATCGGCCGGGTGGTGTTCAGCAGCGGCCGCGATGCCCTGTGGACGCCGACCATCAACAAGCTCTTCACCCGTATCCACCCGCGCTGGGATTCGCCCTGGCTGGCCACGCTGTTCCTGGCGATCCCTTCGGCGCTGCTCAGCTTCAGCTCTAACCTGGCGGACCTGACGTCCTTCAGTGTGCTGTTGATCATGCTGGTGTACCTGATCGTCGCCCTGAGCGCGCTGATGAGCCGGGTGCTGTTGCGCGACCGCGAGCACCCGTACCGCATGCCCCTGTGGCCGGTGCCGGCGTTGCTGGCCGTGGCGGGCGCGGGTTATCTATTGTTCACCTTGTTTATCGCAGCCTCCCTGCGCGACATCATGATTATCATCGGCCTGCTGGCAATGTCGGTGATCCTGTATTGCATCAGCGGCCGGTCGAGTCCGGCGTTTCAGAAACTGTAAGGAGTGGTTATGCGCGCACGTCAATTGGGCATTACGTTGGGGCTGGGCACGCCCGGCGAATTGAATGCGATTACCGACGTCCCCGGGGTTCGGGTCGGCCACAGCACGCTCAAGGCGCAGATCGACGGCAAGCAAGTGCGTACCGGGGTCACGCTGATCCAGCCGCGGGCCGGCGCGGCGCGGCTACAGCCGTGTTTTGCCGGGTATCACGTGCTCAATGGCAACGGCGACGCCACCGGCCTGGAATGGATCGGCGAAGCCGGGTTGCTGACCACGCCCCTGGCGATCACCAATACCCACAGTATCGGGATTGTGCGCGACACCCTGATTGCCCTGGAGCGCGACAGCCTGGCCGATCCTGCGGTGTATTGGTGCATGCCGGTGGTGATGGAGACCTATGACGGCCTGCTCAACGATATCTGGGGCCAGCACGTTGGCCCGGAGCATGTGCTCCAGGCCATGGCCAGCGCTGAATCCGGCCCGGTGCAGGAGGGCGCCGTGGGCGGCGGCACCGGGATGATCTGCCATGAGTTCAAGGGCGGCATCGGCAGCGCCTCGCGCCAGTTACCGGCGGAGCAGGGCGGTTGGACCGTTGGCGTACTGGTGCAGGCCAACCACGGCAAGCGCCAGGAACTGCGGGTGGATGGCTATCCGGTGGGGCGCCACTTGATGGACATTGCCTCGCCGTTTGCCGAGCGGGGCACGCCGGGCATGGGCTCCATCGTGGTGATTATCGCCACCGACGCACCGTTACTGCCGCACCAGTGCCAGCGCCTGGCGCAACGTGCCTCCATCGGCATCGCCCGCACCGGCGGCGGGACCGAGGATTCCAGTGGCGATCTGTTCCTGGCGTTTGCCACCGGCAACCATGATTTGCCACCGGCAGATTATGGGCGCAAGGACCTGCCCCTCAGTACGGCGCTGAGCATGGTCAATAACGATCATATTTCGCCCTTGTTCAGTGCGGCAGCAGAGGCGGTGGAAGAGGCCATTATCAATGCAATCCTCGCCGGGGAGGACATGACCACCGCCGATGGCGTACGGGTGCCGGGGCTGGAGGGGCAGACGCTGCTAGAGGCCCTGCGCCAGACGGGGTGGCGTGGCTAGTCTTGAGATCGCTATCGCCGGCTTGCCGGTGATAGCGGCCGATAATAAAGCAGCTGCTATTTAATATATCCCAATGACACGGTGGCACTTTATAAGTGCGTCCCTATCAATGTATTGGATCCATTCCGCATTAAAGTGTGACCTGTCTGGCATTTAAGTGTTTAGCACTATTTAATATTTAAATAGCCGGATTCCCGTCACCCAGCCCATAAAAAAGAATATAAACACTTAATTCCCAATGTTTGCAGGCGTTATTCCTTGCACGTACTTTTCCAACAAAAAAAATACTGGACGTGTGATTTAAAATTGTGTCAGTTTTCTTTCGCCTTCATAAGAGGCGAGTGATAGGACGATCTCGCCAGAGAGCGTCATATCGGACAAAACTGTTCCACTTGCAAACAAGGAAGTACGTTTATGTCGAAAGTAAAAGAGAAAGCTATTGTCTCGGCAGCTCAAACAAGTAGTGCCTATTCGCAAATCGATAGCTTTAGCCACTTGTATGACCGTGGCGGCAATCTCACGGTCAATGGCAAACCTTCATTCTCTGTCGACCAGGCAGCCGACCATTTGCTGCGCGAAAACGCAGCCTACCGGGACGTTGACGGTAACGGCATCATCGATCTGACCTACACCTTCCTGACGTCGGCCTCCCAGGCGACCATGAACAAGCATGGCATCACCGGGTTCAGCCAGTTCAGCAACCTGCAAAAAGGCCAGGCCGTACTGGCCATGCAATCCTGGGCCGATGTGGCCAAGGTTACTTTCACCGAGAAAGCCTCGGGCGGTGACTTCCACATGACCTTCGGCAACTACAGCGGGGGCCAGGATGGCGCCGCAGCCTTTGCCTACCTGCCCGGCACCAATGACAAGTACCACACGAGTGGCACGGATGGCACCTCGTGGTACCTGATCAACAACAGCTACACCGCCAACATCAACCCGGGCCTGAACAACTACGGACGCCAGACCCTGACCCACGAGATCGGCCATACCCTGGGCCTGGACCACCCTGGCGACTACAACGCCGGGACCGGCAACCCGTCTTACCGAGACGCGGATTACGGCCAGGACACCCGTGGCTACAGCGTCATGAGCTACTGGAGTGAGTTCAACACCAACCAGAACTTCACCAAGGGCGGGGTAGAGGCTTATGCATCCGGCCCGCTGATCGACGATATCGCGGCGATCCAGAAGCTCTACGGCGCCAACTACAACACCCGTGCCGGTGACACCACCTACGGCTTTAACTCCAACACCGGGCGCGACCACCTCAGCGCCACCTCCAATGCCGACAAGCTGGTGTTCTCGGTGTGGGACGGCGGCGGCAACGACACCCTGGACTTCTCCGGCTTTACCCAGAACCAGAAAATCAACCTCAACGAGACCTCGTTCTCTGATGTGGGTGGCCTGGTGGGTAACGTGTCGATCGCCCAGGGCGTGACCGTGGAAAACGCCTTGGGTGGTTCGGGCAACGATCTGCTGATCGGCAATGCGGTGGCCAACACCCTCAAGGGTGGGGCCGGCAATGACCTGATCTACGGCGGTGGCGGGGCCGACAAACTGTGGGGCGGCGCGGGTTCGGACACCTTTGTGTTCGGGGCCAGCTCCGACTCCAAGCCGGGCGCGGCCGATCAGATCCTCGACTTTACCTCGGGTTCGGACAAGATCGACCTGACCGGCATCACCAATGGCAGCGGCCTGCATTTCGTCAACGCCTTCACGGGCGCTGCCGGCGATGCGGTGCTGACGTATGCCTCGGGCACCAACCTGGGCACGTTGGCGGTGGACTTCTCCGGGCACGGTGTGGCGGATTTCCTCGTCACCACTGTGGGCCAGGCGGCGTACAGCGACATCGTGGCGTGATCAAGGCGTAACGAAGGGCGGCGCCCTGGCGCTGCTCTTTCCTTGCGAAAGCCCCGTAAACAGGTAATGGTGATGACTATTTTTCGCAACGCAATGGCCTGGTTGATCCCGGCATTGCTCGTGTCGGCAGGAGCCAACGCAATGGCAAGCAGTCTTGTTTTACCCAGCACCGCGCAATTGGCCGGGCACTGGCAATTACGCCAGCAAGGGCAGGTCTGCAAGCTGGATCTGATCGCCCAACCCAACGCGGTGGCCGGTGACATTGGCTGTGCGCAACAGTGGCTGGAGCAAACCCCCGTGACCTGGCTGCCCACCCCGGATGGCATATGGTTGATGAATGCCGAGGGCACAGGGATTACCCATTTAAACCGGCAGAAAGATGGCGAGTATACTGCCACTTCCAAGTCTGGATTAACCCTGGTATTGCAACGTACGCAGTAACTGAATATAACGGCTATATCGTTATAACCGTTGCGCCTGGCGTTATTTGTTGAAAGTGACAGTTATTTGCCTGTCACTTTGGGTGCACTTATCACGATTGAGATAGTTGCCTGCCCCATTATGGAGCGCCGGGCAGACTGTTGTGCGTATTCCAACCCTGGGAAGATCAAGAAACATGGCGAAGACCACTCCCGCTGCACCGCTGTTTAAAGCCCTTGGCGATTATAAAAGTATCTTGATCAGCGTCGGTTTTTTCACCGCGCTGATCAACCTGCTGATGCTGGTGCCATCCATTTATATGCTGCAAGTCTATGACCGGGTCCTGTCATCGCAGAACGAAACCACCCTGGTGATGCTAACCCTGATGGTGGTGGGGTTCTTTGCCTTTATCGGCACCCTGGAAGTGGTGCGCAGTTTTATTGTGATCCGCATCGGCAGCCAGTTGGAGCGGCGCTTCAACCTACAGGTGTACAAGGCCGCCTTCGAGCGCAACCTGCAACGGGGCGAGGGCCACGCCGGGCAATCCCTGGGGGATTTGACCCATATCCGCCAGTTCCTCACGGGGCCGGCGCTGTTTGCGTTCTTCGATGCGCCGTGGTTTCCGATCTACCTGCTGGTGATCTTCCTGTTCAACGTGTGGCTGGGGGTGTTGGCCACGGCCGGTGCGGTGCTGTTGATCGCCCTGGCATGCCTCAACGAATACCTGACCAAAAAACCGCTGCGCGAAGCCAGTGGCTATTCCCAGCAGTCCACCCAATTGGCCACCAGCCACTTGCACAATGCCGAGACCATCCAGGCCATGGGCATGTTGGGGGCGCTGCGCAGTCGCTGGTTCCAGGTACATTCGCGCTTTCTCGGCTTGCAGAACCAGGCCAGTGACACCGGCTCGGTGATCAGCTCCCTGAGCAAATCCCTGCGCCTGCTCCTGCAGTCCCTGGTGCTGGGGCTGGGCGCCTTGCTGGTGATCAAGGGCCAGATGACGGCCGGGATGATGATCGCCGGCACCATCCTGATGGGCCGGGTGTTGAGCCCGATCGACCAGTTGATCGCGGTGTGGAAACAATGGAGCTCGGCCAAGCTGGCCTATCAACGCCTGGATGAGCTGTTGCAGGAATTCCCGCCCGGGGCCCAGGCCATGGCATTGCCGGCGCCCAAGGGCCAGGTGAGTTTCGAGCAGGTCAGTGCCGGCCCACCGGGGCGGCGGGTGGCGACCTTGCATCAGGTCAGCTTCAACCTGGCGGCCGGCGAAGTGCTGGGGGTATTGGGGGCCTCCGGCTCCGGCAAGTCGACCCTGGCGCGGGTACTGGTGGGCGTCTGGCCAACCCTGGCCGGCACGGTGCGCCTGGACGGTGCCGATATCCATCGCTGGGACCGTGACGACCTCGGCCCCCATATCGGCTACTTGCCCCAGGACATCGAACTGTTCAGCGGCAGCATCGCCGACAACATTGCGCGTTTTCGCCAGGCGGATCCCGAGCAGGTCGTGCAGGCCGCCCAGCAAGCCGGCGTACATGACCTGATCCTGCGCTTGCCCCACGGCTACGACACGGTCCTGGGCGATGACGGCAGCGGCCTGTCCGGCGGGCAGAAGCAACGGGTGGCCCTGGCCCGGGCCCTGTATGGCGGGCCGCGCCTGATTGTGCTCGACGAACCCAATTCCAACCTCGACACCGTGGGCGAGGCCGCCCTGGCCAGCGCCATCATGCAGATGAAAGCCCAGGGCGCCAGCGTGATCCTGGTGACCCACCGTTCTTCCGCCCTGGCCCAGGCCGACAAGCTGCTGGTGCTCAACGAAGGCCGCCTGCAAGCGTTTGGCCCCAGCCAGGAGGTACTGCGGGCACTGTCCGGCCCGCAGGAGCCACCCCGTGAAAAGGCCGGCGTCAGTTTGAACCGTCAATATCCTGCGGCAAGGAATCCAGGCCAATGAGTACCGATGACAGCCTGCCTCTTGAGCAGACCTTTCCCGAGCGCGATGCGCGCTTTTTTGCCCGTCTGGGCTGGTTGATGACCGTGCTCGGTGCCGGTGGCTTTTTCCTGTGGGCCAGCCTGGCGCCGCTGGACCAGGGCATTGCGGTGCAGGGGACGGTGGTGGTGTCTGGCAAGCGCAAGGCCGTGCAAACCTTAAGCCCTGGCGTGGTCAGCCGGATTCTGGTGCGCGAAGGCGAGGTGGTGAAACAGGGCCAGCCGTTGTTTCGCCTCGACCAGACCCAAAGCCAGGCCGACGTGCACTCCCTGCAAGCCCAGTACCGCATGGCCTGGGCCAGCGTCGCCCGCTGGCAGAGCGAGCGCGACAGCTTGCCCGCGGTGATCTTTCCCGCCGAGCTGAGTACCTCCCCCGATCCGGCCCTGGCCCTGGTGCTTGAAGGCCAGCGCCAGCTGTTCAGCAGCCGGCGCGATGCCTTTGCCCGCGAGCAATCCGGGATCCGCGCCAGTATCGAAGGCGCCAGCGCCCAGCTCAACGGCATGCGCCGCGCCCGCACCGACCTCAGCGCCCAGGCCCAATCCCTGCGTGACCAGTTGAGCAACCTGCAACCCTTGGCCGACAACGGCTATATCCCGCGCAACC
The DNA here is from genome assembly GCF_002699915.1 of Pseudomonas sp. ICMP 8385. Classification (NCBI taxonomy): domain Bacteria; kingdom Pseudomonadati; phylum Pseudomonadota; class Gammaproteobacteria; order Pseudomonadales; family Pseudomonadaceae; genus Pseudomonas; species Pseudomonas sp. ICMP 8385. The sequence continues at coordinate 94,386 of NZ_LKBY01000146.1, forward strand.
GCCTGCTGGAGTACCAGCGCCAGTTGTCCCAGGTGCAACAGGACCTGGCGCAGAACAGCGGCGAAAGCGGGCGGATCGAGCAAGGTATTCTCGAATCGCGCCTCAAGTTGCAGCAGCACAGCGAGGAATACCAGAAGGAAGTGCGCAGCCAGTTGGCCGACGCACAACTGCGCAGCCTGACCCTGGAGCAGCAACTGACTTCCGCCGGCTTCGACCTGCAACACAGTGAAATCAATGCGCCAGCCGATGGCATCGCGGTCAACCTCGGGGTGCATACCGAGGGTGCCGTGGTGCGGGCCGGGGAAACCCTGTTGGAAATCGTGCCCCAGGACACGCGCCTGGAAGTCGAAGGGCGCCTGCCGGTCAACCTGGTGGACAAGGTGGGCAGCCATCTGCCGGTCGATATTCTGTTCACCGCCTTCAACCAGAGCCGTACGCCTCGGGTGCCGGGGGAGGTGAGCCTGATCTCTGCCGACCAGTTGCTCGATGAAAAAACCGGGGCACCGTACTACGTGCTGCGCACCACGGTCAGCGACGCCGCCCTGGAGCAACTCCAGGGCCTGGTGATCAAGCCGGGCATGCCCGCCGAGATGTTTGTGCGTACCGGCGAGCGCTCGTTGCTCAACTACCTGTTCAAGCCGCTGCTCGACCGTGCCGGCTCGGCGTTGACCGAGGAATGAGCATGAAGCCTGTGTTCATCGCCTTGTTCCTCGCCTGCAGCAGTGCCCAGGCTGCCATGGGCCCGTTCGATGTGTATGAACAGGCCCTGCGTAACGATCCGGTGTTCCTTGGCGCGATCAAGGAACGTGACGCCGGCCTGGAAAACCGTACCATCGGCCGCGCCGGCCTGTTGCCCCGGCTGTCCTACAACTACAACAAGGGCCGCAACAACTCCCAGGCCACCTTGCCCGACAACCGTGGCGGGACCTACCGCGACGACCGCAACTACAACAGCTACGGCTCGACCTTCACCCTGCAACAGCCGCTGTTCGACTACGAAGCCTATGCCAACTACCGCAAGGGCGTGGCCCAGGCGCTGTTTGCCGACGAGAACTTTCGCGACAAGAGCCAGGCGCTGTTGGTCCGGGTGCTGACCTATTACACCCAGGCCCTGTTCGCCCAGGACCAGATCGATATCGCCCGGGCGAAGAAGAAGGCCTTCGAGCAACAGTTCCAGCAGAACCAGCATTTGTTCCAGCGAGGCGAGGGCACCCGCACCGACATTCTGGAGGCCGAATCCCGCTATGAGCTGGCCACCGCCGAAGAGATCCAGGCCCTCGACGAGCAGGATGCGTCCCTGCGCGAACTGGGGGCGTTGCTCGGTGTGCAGAGCGTCAATATCGCTGACCTGGTCCCCCTGAACCAGGACTTTGCCGCCTTCACCCTGACACCGGCCAACTACGACAGCTGGCATGAACTGGCGTTGACCAACAACCCGAGCCTGGCCTCCCAGCGCCAGGCCGTGGAAGTGGCGCGCTACGAGGTGGAGCGCAACCGTGCCGGGCACTTGCCGCGCATCAGCGCGTACGCCAGTTCGCGCAAGCAGGAATCTGAGAGCGGCAACACCTACAACCAGCGCTACGACACCAACACCATCGGCATTGAAGTCAGTGTGCCGCTGTATGCCGGGGGCGGCGTATCGGCCTCTACCCGCCAGGCCAGTCGTTCCATGGAACAGGCCGAGTATGAACTGGAGGGCAAGACCCGCGAGACCCTGATCGAACTGCGGCGCCAGTTCAGCGCCTGCCTGTCGGGGGTGAGCAAGCTGCGCGCCTATCAAAAGGCCCTGGCCTCTGCCGAAGCGCTGGTGGTGTCGACCAAGCAAAGCATCCTCGGCGGCGAGCGCGTCAACCTCGACGCTCTCAACGCCGAACAGCAGCTGTACAGCACCCGTCGCGACCTGGCCCAGGCCCGTTACGACTACCTGATGGCCTGGACCAAATTGCATTACTACGCGGGCAACTTGCGTGACACCGACCTGGCCAAGGTCGATGAAGCCTTCGGCCCGGCCCAACGCTGACCCTGTAGGCGCCAGCACCTACAGGGGGGTAACAAACACAATAAAAAGAGGAAGGATCCGTGAACGCAAAACACCGAGGCTATCACTGCGCCATGTTGTGTGGGCTGGCCAGCCTGGGCACCGTCCAGGCTGCGCCCTATGTGGAAACCGGCAAGCTGGGCGACCCCGCCAGTTGGCGCTCGGCGGAGTATCAAAGGGATTGGGGCCTGGGGCGCATGCAAGCCGATCAGGCCTATGCCGCGGGGATCAGCGGGGCCGGGGTGAAGATCGGCGCGCTGGACTCGGGCTTCGATACCAGCCACCCGGAGGCCTCCCCGCAGCGCTTCCACCCGGTGACCGCCAGCGGCACTTATGGGGATGGCAGCCCGTTTTCCACCACTGGCGCGCTGAACCCTAACAACGATTCCCACGGCACCCACGTCACCGGCACCATGGCCGCTGCGCGTGACGGCGCGGGGATGCATGGCGTGGCGTATAACGCGCAACTGTATGTGGGCAACACCAACGCCAATGACAGCTTCCTGTTTGGCCCGACGCCCGACCCCAGGTATTTCAAGGCGGTGTACACCGCCATGGTCGATTCCGGGGTGCGTGCGATCAATAACAGTTGGGGCAGCCAGCCCAAGGATGTCAGCTACCAGACCCTGGCCGGCCTGCACGCGGCCTACGCGCAACACTTCAACCAGGGCACCTGGCTGGACGCGGCCGCCGATGTGGCCCGGGCCGGGGTGATCAATGTGTTCAGCGCCGGCAACAGCGGCTATGCCAATGCCAGCGTCCGTTCGGCCTTGCCGTATTTCGAGCCGGAGCTGGAGGGCCATTGGCTGGCGGTGTCGGGCCTGGACAAGGCCAATAACCAGAGATACAACCAGTGCGGCATCGCCAAGTACTGGTGCATTTCCACCCCTGGTGCGCTGATTGACAGCACCATTCCCGGCGGCGGCTATGCCGTGAAGTCCGGCACCTCGATGTCGGCGCCCCATGCCACGGGCGCCCTGGCGCTGGTGATGGAGCGCTATCCATACTTGAACAACGAGCAGGCCTTGCAGGTGTTGCTGACGACGGCCACGCAGCTGGACGGTTCACTGACCGTCGCGCCGACCGCCAAGGTTGGCTGGGGCGTGCCGGATCTCGGCCGGGCGATGCATGGCCCGGGGCAGTTGCTGGGGGCCATGGACGTCAACCTGGCGGCCGGGCAGGGCGATGTGTGGAGCAATGGCATCTCCGACCAGGCGCTGCTGCAGCGCCAGGCCGAAGACACTGCCGAGCACCTGGCCTGGCAGCAGACCCTCAAGGACAAGGGCTGGGAACAGGGGCTCGGCGCCGGTGCCAGCCAGCAGGAGCAGACCGACTATGCGGTGGGCATGGCCCGGGATGCGGCGGCGGCCCAGCGTATTTACCAGGGCAGCCTGATCAAGTCCGGCGCCGGCAGCCTGGTGCTCAGCGGCGACAGCACTTATCGCGGCCCGACCACAGTCAATGGCGGCGTGTTGAAGGTCGATGGCTCGCTGACCTCGGCGGTCACGGTGAATGCCGGTGGCACCTTGGGCGGCTCCGGGCGCATCGGCGCATTGCAGGCCAATAGCGGCAGCCTGGTCGCGCCGGGCAATTCCATCGGCACCTTGAACGTGGCCGGGGATGTGCGCTTTGACGCCGGTTCCACCTATGCGGTGGAGCTGTCGAACGCCAGCAGCGACCGTATCGTCGCGGGCGGCAAGGCCACCCTCAACGGCGGCACGGTGACCCTGGCCCTGGAAAACAGCCCGAGCCTGCTCAGCCAGCCCCAGGCGCAAAGCCTGCTTGGCCGCCAGTACAACATCCTGCAAGCGGCGGGCGGGATCACCGGCAGCTTTGGCGCGGTACTGCCCAACTACCTGTTCCTTGGCGGCAACCTCGACTACGCGGCCAACGGCGTGCAACTGGCTATCGCGCGCAATGACGCGAGCTTTGCCAGCGTCGCGGCAACGCGCAACCAGCGCGCCGTGGCCGCCGCGGCCGAGCAACTGGGCGCCGGCAACCCGGTGTATGAAAGCGTGCTGGGTAGCGACTCTGCAGGGGTGGCCCGCCAGGCCTTCCAGCAGCTGTCTGGCGAGATCTACCCGGCGGTTGGCGCGCTGTTGATCAATGACAGCCGGCATGTGCGCGATGCCGTCGGTGAGCGCCTGCGCCATGTGCCCGCCACGGGCGAAAGCAACCTCTGGGTCAAGGCCCTCGGTGCCTGGGGCAAGGCCGACAGCCGCAGCGAATATGCCGGTTCCACCCGTTCCGTCGGCGGCATGCTGGCCGGTGTCGATGGCCAGTGGGACGACCAGACCCGCGTCGGCGTGCTGGCGGGCTACAGCAACAGCTCGCTGAACATGGGCGATGGCACGCACTCATCGGCGGATGTCGACAGCTACCACCTGGGCACTTATGCCGGGCGTGAATTGGGTCACTGGCGCATCAGCGCGGGCGGCGCCTACAGCTGGCATCGCGGCGATGTGCAGCGCGACCTGCAATACGGCCAAGTCAGCGCCAAGCAAAAAGCCAAGCTGGATGCCCGCAGCATGCAGGTGTTCACCGAGGCCGCCTACCGCCTGAACCTGCAAGCCGTGGCCCTGGAGCCTTTCGCCAACCTGGCCTATGTGCACCTGGACAGCGAACGCTTCCACGAAACAGGCGATGGCGCGGCGTTGCAGCGTGGCAGCGACCGCCGTGACGCCACCCTCAGCACCCTGGGCCTGCGCGCCCTGAAAAACCTGCCCCTCAATGAGCACCAGCAACTGGAGCTTTCCGGTTCCCTGGGCTGGCAGCACAGCCTGTCGCCAGTGGAGTCCGAGGAACACCTGGCCTTTGTTGCGGGCGGCCCGTCGTTTGCCGTGCGCAGCACCCCGTTGCAGCGCGATGCGGCGTTGGTGGGCTTGAAGGCCAGCCTGGCGCTGAGCCAGGCCACACGGGTCAACCTCGATTACAACGGGCAACTGGGTTCAAAGGAAAAGAACCAAGGCGTGGGCCTGAGCCTCGACTGGCAGTTCTGAGTCGACGCCAACAAAAAGAACAACAAACGCAACAAAACTAAGGAAGGTCACCGTGAACGTAAAACAACGAGGGTTTCACTCCGCCATCCCAACAGGCCCGGGCTACCCGCTCAAGGCCCTGAGCCGCGTGCCATATGGCGCGTTGCTGTGTTGCCTGGCCAGCCTGGGAACCGCCCAGGCCGCACCCTACGTGGAAACCGGCAAGCTGGGGGATGTTGCCAGTTGGCGCAGCACTGAATTCAAGGCCGACTGGGGCCTGGGGGCGATCAACGCCGATGTGGCCTATGCCGCCGGCTACAGCGGCAAGGGGGTGAAGCTGGGGATCTTCGACCAGCCGGTGTACGCCCTGCACCCGGAGTTCTCCAGCCCCGGCAAGGTGCAGACTCTGGTCACCGAAGGGATCCGCCAATACACCGACCCGTATATCCCGGTGAAGGCCGGCGATGCGTTTCGCTATGACGGTACACCGTCCAAGGGCTCCAACGGCAAAATCGGCGATCACGGCACCCATGTCGGCGGCACTGCCGCAGGCGATCGCAACGGCGGGCCGATGCATGGCGTGGCCTATGATGCCCAGATCCTCAGCGCCGAGAACGGCGACCCAGGCCCCGAAGACGGGATCATCCTCGGTAACGACGGCGCGGTGTACCAGGCCGGCTGGGACAGCCTGGTGGCCAATGGTGCGCGCATCATCAACAACAGCTGGGGCATTGGCATTGGCGACCAGTATGCCAAGGGCGGCAAGGATCCGGCGTTCCCGCATTTTGGCCTCAGCCAAGCCCAAGCCCAGTTCGACCAGATCAAACCGTTGTTGGGCACGGCCGCAGGCGGTGCCTATTCGGGCGCGATCAATGCAGCGCGCAGCGGGGTGCTGACGATCTTTGCCGCTGGCAACGACTACAACCTGAACAACCCCGATGCGATTTCCGGCCTGGCGTACTTTGTGCCCGAGATCGCGCCCAATTGGCTGTCGGTGGCGGCGTTGCAGCGCAACCCGGACGCCAATAGCCCCAACCCCTATGTGATCAGTACCTTTTCCTCACGCTGCGGTTATGCCGCGAGCCTCTGCGTGTCGGCACCGGGCACGGCGATTTACAGTGCGGTGATGGTCGGCACCACCGTCGAAGACATGACCCTGGGCTGGAACAACAAGAACGGCACGTCCATGGCCGCGCCCCATGTGGCAGGCGCCGCTGCTGTGTTGATGGAGCGTTTCGCGTATATGAACGGCGAGCAGATCTCCACACTGCTCAAGACCACCGCCACCGACCTGGGCGCTGCGGGTATCGACTCGCTGTACGGCTGGGGCATGATCAACCTGGGCAAGGCCGTCAACGGGCCTGGGATGTTTATCACCGCCGAGGATATCCCGGCCGAGTTTCGCATCGACGGCGGCTATGGCAGCGGCCAGTTTGTCGCAGACTTGCCGGGGGTTGGGGCGGTGGTCGACGCGGGCAAACCCACCCAGCGCCTGTGCACCGATGTGCACTGCGGGCGGGATGTGTGGAGCAACGATATCGCCGGTCACGGCGGCCTGACCAAGCAGGGCATCGGGACGCTGGTGCTCACCGGCAATAACACCTACAGCGGGCCAACCCTGGTCAATCAAGGCCTGTTGGCGGTCAATGGTTCATTGACCTCGGCGGTCACGGTAAGTAATCGCGGGGTATTGGGCGGTTCCGGCAGCATCGGTGCGCTGACCGCACAAAGCGGCGGTACGGTGGCGCCAGGCAACTCCATCGGCACCTTGAATGTGGCCGGGGATGTCAACTTCGACGCCGGTTCCACCTATGCGGTAGAGCTGTCCAACACCAGCAGCGACCGCATCGTCGCCGGTGGCAAGGCGACCCTCAACGGCGGCACCGTGACCCTGGCCCTGGAAAACAGCCCGACCTTGCTCAGCCAGCCTGAAGCGCAAAGCCTGATCGGGCGCCAGTACAACATCCTGCAGGCGGCCGGGGGCATTACCGGCAGTTTCGCCTCGGTCCTGCCCAATTACCTGTTTGTCGGTGGCAACCTGAACTATGGCGCCAACGGTGTGCAGCTGGATGTGGCGCGCACGGCCAACAGCTTCGCCAGCGTCGCCGCGACCGATAACCAGCGCGCCGTGGCGGCCGCCACCGAGCAATTGGGCGCGGGTAACGGGGTGTATGAAAGCCTGCTGCTGGCACCGAGTGCGGCCTCGGCGCAAGGGGCGTTCCAACAGTTGTCGGGGGAAATCTACCCGGCCCTGGAAACTGCGCTAGTCAACGACAATCGCTACCTGCGTGAAGCGGTGGGCGAGCGCCTGCAACAGGGGGAAATGGGCACCTCGCCACAAACCATCGACACGCGCGGCAACGTCTGGGTCAAGGCCCTTGGCGCCTGGGGTAAAACCGACAGCGCCAGCGATACGGCTGGCTACACCACCTCCATCGGCGGCCTGCTGGCGGGTGTGGACGGTGCGCTGGACGAAGACACGCGCCTGGGCCTGGTCGCCGGCTACAGCGATACCTCGCTGAACATGGGCGATGGCACCCATTCGCGGGCCTCGGTGGACAGCTACCACTTTGGCGCCTATGCCGGCCACGAAATCGGCGCCTGGCGCTTGAGCGGCGGCGCGACCTACAGCTGGCATCGCGCCGATGTGAAGCGCGATCTGCAATACGGCGAAGTCGCCGGCAAGCAGAAAGCCAAGATCGATGCCCGCAGCACCCAGCTCTTCAGCGAAGCGGCTTACCGCCTGAACCTGCAAGCGCTGGCGCTGGAGCCGTTCGCCAACCTGGCCTATGTGCACCTGGACAGCGATGGGTTCAGCGAGAAAGGCGACGCCGCAGCGCTCAAGGGCGGCGATGACACCCGCGACCTGGTGCTCAGCACCCTCGGCGTGCGCGCCTTGAAGACCTTCAACCTCACCGACCATCAAGCCCTGGACGTTTCCGGCACCCTGGGCTGGCAGCACAACCTCAGCGCCACCGATTCCGAGCGCCACCTGGCGTTTGCCTCGGGCGGCACCGCGTTTGCCGTGGAAAGCTCGCCGATGGTGCGCGATGCCGCCCTGGTGGGCGCACGGGCCAGCCTGGCGCTGACCAAGGACGCGCGGGTGAACTTTGACTACAACGGCCTGCTGGCCAGCAAGGAGAAAATCCACGGCGTGGGCTTGAGCCTCGACTGGGCCTTTTAAACGCTGAAGCTCCAAATGTGTGGGAGCGGGCCTGTCGGGTCGCTCCCACAGCAACAGCATTCCAACTGTTTTGGCTTTCTCGACAATTCCAACAAAAGAGAGGCAATACCATGGGTGTCTATGACTACAAAAACCTCACCACCGAGGACTCCAAGGCACTGTTCGCCGATGCCATGGCGATCACGTTGTATTCCTACCACAACCTGGATAACGGCTTTGCCGTGGGTTATCAGCAAAACGGCTTCGGCCTGGGCTTGCCGGCCACCCTGGTACAGGCATTGATTGGCAGCACCGACGCCCAAGGCGTGATTCCCGGCATCCCGTGGAACCCCGACTCGGAAAAGGCCGCCCTCGACGCCGTGCAAAAGGCCGGCTGGACCCCCATCAGCGCCAGCACCCTCGACTACGGTGGCAAGGTCGATGCGCGGGGTACATTTTTTGGTGAGAAGGCTGGCTATACCAGTGCCCAGGTGGAAGTCCTGGGTAAATATGACGACGCCGGCAAACTGCAGGAAATCGGCATCGCCTTCCGTGGCACTTCAGGGCCCAGGGAGAATCTGATCCTCGACTCCATTGGCGATGTGGTCAACGACCTGCTGGCTGCTTTCGGCCCTGCGGACTATGCAAAAAACTACGCGGGCCAAGCGTTTGGCACCCTGCTGGGCAAAGTCGCCGCGTATGCCAGCGCACAGGGGCTGAGCGGCCAGGATGTGCTGGTCAGCGGCCATAGCCTCGGTGGCCTGGCAGTCAACAGCATGGCGGACTTGAGCAACACCACCTGGGCAGGGTTCTACCAGGACGCCAACTACGTGGCCTATGCCTCGCCGACCCAGAGCAGCGGCGACAAGGTGCTGAACATCGGCTATGAAAACGACCCGGTTTATCGAGCCCTCGATGGCTCCTCGTTCAACCTGTCGTCCCTTGGGGTGCACGACCAACCCCATGCCTCCAGCGCCGATAATATCGTCAGCTTCAACGACCACTACGCCTCGACGCTGTGGAACATCCTGCCGTTTTCCATCCTCAACCTGCCGACGTGGATCTCCCATTTACCCACGGGCTATGGCGATGGCATGGGCCGTATCCTTGAATCGTCGTTCTATGACCTGACCAGCCGTGATTCGACGATCATCGTCGCCAACCTGTCCGACCCGGCTCGCGCCACTACCTGGGTCCAGGACCTCAACCGCAACGCCGAAGCCCACAAGGGCAGTACGTTTATTATCGGCAGCGACGGCAATGACCTGATCCAGGGCGGCCGGGGCAATGACTACCTGGAAGGCCGGGCCGGCAACGATACCTTCCGTGATGGCGGTGGCTACAACATCCTGCTGGGCGGCAAGGGGTTCAATACCCTGGACTTGCAGCAGTCGCTGAAAAACGTTGAGGTGGCCAACGATGGCGCAGGCACCCTGTACATCCGCGACGGCCAAGGTGGCATCAGCATGACTCGCGATATGGGCGCGATAGTGAGCAAGGAAAGCTATCTGTTGCTGTTCAGCAAGGACGTGACCCACAGCGTGACCGACCAGGGCCTGCTGGCGGGCCGCGACCTGACGGCCTACGCCGCGTCGCTCAAGGGCGATGCCGGCGCCAATGCGCTCAAGGCCGGCGATGGCGGGCAGTGGTTGTTTGGCCTGGACGGCAATGACCACCTGATCGGCGGCAAAGGCAATGATGTCCTGGTGGGCGGGGCCGGCAATGATCTGCTGGAAGCGGGCGGCGGGCGCAATACCTTCCTGTTCGACGGCGACTTTGGCCAGGACCGGATCCTGGGCTTCCAGTCGACGGACAAGCTGGTGTTCATGGGGGTAGCGGGGGTGAACGGGCAGTACAACTACCTCGACCATGCCAAGGCGGTGGGCAGCGATACGCTGCTGACGTTCGGCGATAATTCGGTGACGTTGGTGGGGGTAGGGCTTGGCAGCCTGTCGGCGGAGGCGCTGGTTATCGCCTGAAATAATCTGCAGGAGCCGCCAGGCCGGCTCCTGCAGGTCATCGCTCAATCTTCCTTGCGTACGGTCGCGACATCCGCCGCCTTGACCCGCACGCGCTTGCCGGCGATATCGGTGAATTCGTAGAAACCATCCGGCGTCTTGGCATTCGGCGTGTCAGTGGTCAGGTACTGAGTACCGTTCTGCAAGGTCACGACGGTCGGCGTCGAGCAGCCGGCCAATGCCAGAAACGTCAATACAGCCAGCGGCAGGCCCCAGTTCTTCATGTTCATAACCCTTACTCTCATTCTGCGAAAACCCCGTGCTCAACGGCTGGGGGCATCAAATGTTACGCGGATCCACCCCCATCTGATCATTTTTATGCAAAAAGTTGCGTGCGCCACTGATCTATTAGCGATTGCAACGCGGGCCTGGCAACGGCAATCTGTATGCATAACCAGTAGTTATCCAAGTGCCTGTCATGTCCAATCCCCTCGAAGACCCGTTTTACTACCTGCATAACTTCCAGCAAGTGCTCGACTGGCTGGGGCAGCGCTATGCCGATGTGCTCGATGCGCAAGAGCAGCGCTTTATGACGCAGTTCGCCCAGGTGCCGCAGCCGGCCCAGGCGCTGCTGGTGCGCATGGTCATGCGCAAGGGCGTACATTTTCGGGCCAGCAAGCTCAACTACGTCGAGATCGGCGCGGCCGAGGCTGCCGTGCGGCCACTGCTGGAACAGGGTTGGGTCAGCGAGCAGGGCCTGTTGTCGCTGGACGAGGTGTGGGGGCAGTTGCAAAAAGGCGAGGTGCTGCAGGCGTTCAAGCCCTGGATCGAGCAGCCCAGGGGCAAGAAATCCGATTGGCTGCCCGGCTTATCGAGCCAATTTACCGAGCCGCAGACATTTGCCCAGTGGTGCCCGCACCTGGAGGACCGGCTGTACAGCCTCACGGTAATGGACCTGTGTGATCGCCTGCGCCTGATGTTCTTCGGCAATCTGCACCAGGACTGGTCGGAGTTTGTGTTGGCGGACCTGGGGATCTACACCTACGAGAAGGTCGAGTTTTGCGCCGAGTCCCGTGGCCTGCGCCATCGTGACGATGTGCATGGCCTGCTGTTCCTGCACCAATGCCAGCAGGCCTTCGAGGCCGGTGAACCGCTGGAGGAGGTGCTGGCGCAGATTGCCACGTTGAACACCGATAACCCCTGGCTGGAAAAGCGCCGGGCCAAGCTGCTGCTCCAGGTCGGCCTGCACTGTGAACGGCTTGCCGAACTGGACCTGGCCGAGGTGATCTACCGCGATTGCGCCTACCCCGGCGCTCGCGCACGGCTGATTCGGGTGCTGGAACGCCAGGAGGATTTCGCCCAGGCGCTGGGCCTGGCCCTGGAGGCCCAGGCCGCCCCGCAAAGCGCGGCCGAGCAGCAGCACCTGTTGCGGGTTTTGCCCCGGTTGCGGCGCAAGCTGGGCGAGCCGGTGCAGCCCAAGGCCAAGCCCCCGCTGATCCAGCGCCTGGACCTGGAACTGCCATTCCCACAGCCCGTGACCGCTGTGGAGCTGTGCGTGCAGGCGCACCTGGGGGATGACGCTGGGCCGGTGCACTACGTCGAGAACACCCTGATCAACTCGCTGTTCGGGCTGCTGTGCTGGCCGGCGATCTTCGCGCCGTTGCCCGGTTCGTTCTTCCACCCGTTCCAGCGCGGGCCGGTGGATTTGCACAGCGAGGACTTCCCGCAGCGCCGTGCCGAGTTGTTTGCCGCCTGCCTGGAGCAATTGCACGACCAGCGCTACAAAACCACGATCCGCCAGCGCTACGCCGAAAAATGGGGGATCCAGTCGCCCTTTGTGTTCTGGAATGGGTTGAGCGAAGCACTGCTGGACCAGGCCCTCGATTGCCTGCCCGCCGCGCACCTGCGGCACTGGTTCGACCGGCTGTTGCTGGATATCCGCGCCAATCGTGCCGGGATGCCGGACCTGATCCAGTTCTGGCCGGCGCAAAAAACCTACCGCATGATCGAAGTCAAAGGCCCCGGTGATCGCCTGCAGGACAACCAACTGCGCTGGCTGGCGTTCTGTGCGGAGCACCAGATGCCGGTCACCGTCTGTTATGTGCGCTGGGCGGAGCAGGGCGCTTGAGCTACACCGTCGCCGTACGGGCCTTGTGCGAGTTCACGGCCAAGGTCGGTGACCTCGACCTGCGGTTTACGCCGTCGCCCAGTGCCCAGGAAGGCATGCTCGGCCATCGTACCGTGGCCTCCCGCCGCAGCACGAACTACCAGAGCGAAGTAGCCCTGGAAGGGCACTACCAACAACTGACCGTGCGCGGCCGTGCCGATGGTTATGACCCGGATCGCACGGTGCTGGAAGAGGTCAAGACCTACCGTGGCGACCTGGATGCCCAACCGGCCAACCACCGGCAACTGCACTGGGCCCAGGCCAAGGTCTACGGCTGGCTGATGTGCAGCCAGCTGGGCCTGTCGCAAATAGGCCTGGCGCTGGTGTATTTCGATATTGTCAGCGAACGCGAAACCGTGATCAGCCAGGTGTGCCCCGCAGATGAGCTGGAGCGGTTCTTCAAGCGGCAATGTGCGTTGTTTCTCGGCTGGGCCGAGCAGCAGGCGCAACAGCGCCAGGCCCGCGATGCCGCCGCCACGGCCCTGGCCTTTCCCCACGCGGGCTTTCGCCTGGGCCAGCGCAGCCTCGCCGAATCGGTGTACAAGGCCGTCAGTACCGGGCGCTGCCTGATGGCGCAGGCGCCCACGGGGATCGGTAAAACCATTGGCACGGTGTTCCCGATGCTCAAGGCCCTGGCGCCGCAGCAGTTGGACAAGCTGTACTTTCTGACGGCCAAGACCCCTGGCCGCCAACTGGCGCTGGATGCGGTGCAGGTGCTGCACGCCAGCGCCGACCTGCCATTGCGCGTGCTGGAGCTGGTGGCGCGGGACAAGGCCTGCGAGCACCTGGACAAAGCCTGTCACGGTGATTCGTGCCCATTGGCCAAAGGCTTTTATGATCGCCTGCCGGCTGCGCGCGAAGCGGCGGCCAAGGTCCGCCTGCTGGACCAGCGCAACCTGCGCGAAGTGGCGCTGGCCCATGGGGTGTGCCCCTATTACCTGAGCCAGGAAATGGCGCGCTGGTGCGACATGGTGGTCGCCGACTACAACTATTACTTCGACTTTGGCGCGCTGCTGTTTGGCCTGGCCCAACTTAACCAGTGGCGGGTCGCGGTGCTGGTGGACGAAGCCCATAACCTGGTGGAGCGGGGCCGGGCAATGTACAGCGCTGACCTTGATCAATTTGCCCTGAAGACCTTGCGCGACACCGCCCCCGAACCGTTGCAAAAGCCGTTGCAGCGGCTCAACCGCGAGTGGAATGCGCTGCACAAGGAGCAGGTCACGGCATACCAGGCCTATGCCAGCAAACCGGACAAGCTGTTGCAGGCCCTGGCCCTGTGCACCCGCGCCATGGGCGAGTATTTCAACGATCACCCGCAGGCACTTACGGGCGAGCTGCAAGGCTTTTACTTCGAGGCCTTGCAGTTTGCCAAGGTGGCGGAGCTGTTCAACGAACAGTTTATTTTTGATATCAGCCAGCGCGCCCCGCTGGCCAAGCGCCGCTTCTCGCGTTTGAGCCTGCGCAATGTGGTGCCGGCCGAATTTATCCGCCCCCGCTTGACGGCGGCCCGCAGCAGCGTGCTGTTTTCCGCGACCCTGAGCCCCCGGCACTACTATGCCGACCTGCTGGGCCTGCCGGCGGACACCGCGTGGGTCGACGTAGAATCGCCCTTTGAGGCCGCGCAGTTGCAGGTGCGCATCATCGACCGCATCTCCACGCGCTTTGTGCATCGCCAGGCGTCCCTGGCGCCTATTGTCGCGTTGATCGCCGAGCAGTTTGAGCGTGCGCCGGGCAACTACCTGGCGTTTTTCAGCAGCTTCGATTACCAGCAGCAAGTGGCCCAACTGCTGGCCGAACGACATCCGTCGATTCCCACCTGGCATCAATCACGGGGCATGACCGAGGCCGAGCGCCAGGCCTTCCTTGAGCAGTTCACCCAGCACAGCCAGGGCGTGGGGTTTGCGGTGCTGGGCGGGGCGTTCGGCGAGGGTATCGATTTGCCCGGCGCGCGCCTGATCGGGGCCTTTATCGCCACCCTGGGCCTGGCGCAGCTCAATCCGGTCAACGAGCAGATGAAGCTGCGCATGGGCGCGATCTTCGGTGCGGGGTATGACTACACCTACCTGTATCCCGGGATCCAGAAAGTGGTGCAGGCGGCCGGCCGGGTGATTCGCACCCAGCAGGACCAGGGGGTGGTGATGCTGATCGATGACCGCTTTGCCGAACCCAACGTGCGGCCGTTGCTGCCGCGCTGGTGGTCGGTGACCTGAGATATTTGCTCCTTGCCCGCTCCCACAGGGGAGACGGGGGCTTACACCACCTCCAGGTACGAGCTGTGGATCGCCCGCGCCAGTTCGCGCACGGTGTCGATAAACTCGGTCAGCCGGCTGTGCAGGCCTTCTTCGAGGATCTCGTCGATACCGGTGTAGCGCAGCCGCGCTTCAAACTCCGCCGCCAGGCGCTGGGCCGTGCGGCCGTAGCTGCCCGGCAGGTCGGCGAGAATATGGCTCAACTCCTCGACACACGCATGCAACGAACGCGGCACATCGCTGCGCAACAGCAGCAGCTCCGACACCGAACGTGCATTCAGCGCATTGGGGTACAGCTCGGTGTAGGCCTCGAATGACGACAAGGCCCGCAGCAGGGCGCTCCACTGGTAGTAGCCACGGGCGGACAGGTCGCTGACTTCTTCGGACTCTTCACCAAACATTTCATAACGCGCATCCAGCAGGCGCAAGGTGTTGTCGGCACGCTCGACAAAGGTGCCCAGGCGGATAAAACGATAGGCATCGTTGCGCATGATGGTGCCGGACGTGGCGCCACGGAACAGGTGGGAGCGCTGCTTGACCCAGTCACAGAAGTGGCTGATGCCATGGCGCGCCAGGCCGCCGGCGGCGATGCTGCGCATTTCCAGCCAGGTGGCGTTGAGGTTTTCCCACATGTCGGCGGTGATCCGCCCACGCACGGCATGGGCATTGCCCCGGGCGGCGCGCAGGCAGTTGTAGATACTGGCGGGGTTTTCTTCGTCGAGGGCAAAGAAGTGCAGCATGCGCTCGGCGTCCAGTTGTTGATGGCGCTCCAGATAGCTGTCCAGGGTGCCACTGCTGAGCAGCGACATCGCCAGTTCGTCCAGGCCATCGCTGCGCCCAGCGTGTGGCATCAGCGACAGCGAATAGCTGACCTCCAGCATGCGCGCCAGGTTTTCCGCGCGCTCCAGGTAGCGCGACATCCAATACAGATCTGCGGCGGTTCTACTCAACATACTCAGCCCTCCACCACCCAGGTGTCCTTGGTTCCGCCGCCTTGCGACGAGTTGACGATCAATGAGCCTTCACGCAGCGCCACCCGGGTCAGGCCACCCGGCACCAGGCGCGTCTCCTTGCCCGACAGCACGAACGGGCGCAGGTCGATATGCCGTGGGGCAATGCCGTTTTCGACAAAGGTCGGGCAGGTGGACAGGCTCAGGGTCGGCTGGGCGATATAGGCATGGGGCCGGGCCTTGATGCGTTGGCGGAAGTCCTCGATCTGCGCCGCCGAAGCGGCCGGGCCTACCAGCATGCCGTAGCCGCCAGAGCCCTGGGTTTCCTTGACCACCAGCTCGGGCAAGTGCGCCAGTACGTGGGACAGTTCGTCCGGCTTGCGGCACTGGAATGTCGGCACGTTTTGCAACACCGGTTCTTCATCCAGGTAGAAACGGATCATCTGCGGCACATAGGGGTAGATGGATTTGTCGTCGGCCACGCCGGTGCCGATGGCATTGGCCAGTACCACGTTGCCGGCGCAGTAGGCGGCCACCAGGCCCGGTACGCCGAGCATGGATTCGGGGTTGAAGGCCTGGGGGTCGAGAAAGGCGTCGTCGATGCGCCGGTAGATCACATCCACGGCTTTCGGGCCATCGGTGGTGCGCATGAACACCTTGAGGTCGTGCACGAACAGGTCGGCCCCTTCGACCAGTTCCACCCCCATTTCCCGGGCCAGGAACGCGTGCTCGAAAAACGCGCTGTTAAAACGCCCCGGGGTCAGCACCACCACATTGGGGTTGTCCAGGCGGCTGGCGCTTTTCAGGGTCTTGAGCAGCAGGTTGGGGTAGTGATCCACCGGCGCGATGCGCTGCTTGGCAAACACCTCCGGGAACAGGCGCATCATCATCTTGCGGTCTTCGAGCATGTAGCTCACGCCGCTGGGTGTGCGTAGGTTGTCTTCGAGGACGTAGTAGGTGCCATCGCCATCGCGCACCAGGTCGACGCCGGAAATGTGGGAGTAGATGTGGCGGTGCAGGTCCAGGCCGACCATGGCCTTCTGATAGCCTTCATTGCCGAGGACTTGATCGGCGGGAATGATCCCGGCCTTGATAATGCGCTGGTCGTGGTAGATATCGGCGAGGAACATGTTCAGCGCATTGACCCGCTGGATACAGCCGCGTTCGATCAGGCTCCACTCACTGGCGGGGATGCTGCGCGGGATGATATCGAAAGGGATCAGGCGCTCGGTGTCTTGCTCGTCACCGTACAGGGTGAAGGTGATCCCGGCGCGATGGAACAGCAGGTCGGCCTCACGGCGGCGCTGGGCCAGCAGCTCCGGCGGGGTGTTGGCCAGCCAGCGGGAAAATTCCTGGTAGTGCGCACGGCATACACCCTGTGCGTCATGCATTTCATCAAAGAAAGATCGAGCCATTCCAATTACCTTGTCAATGCCTGGGCAAACGCGACAGGCACTGCCGCTTTAGAAAACGCATTGTTATAAGCCCGTGGCTTTTGGCGCCAACGGACCGGGTCCTTACTTTCTTTTGGAGTCGGCTCTGAGTCGGGGGGTAACAGTTGCTCCTGTGTTCACCTGGGCAGGCAGGCGGTTACAGGAGTAAAGCAATGGCTGTGCCGGAACCGCGTTTATAGGGGTTACACGGTATGTCAGCCTGTTACTGGGCCGGCCTGCACAAGTGCGGTGCGCGAACGGTGCAGTATTGGCGCCATAACGGTGCGGGTGATTGGCCTGAACTTCGCGCACCACCGGCTCTTCTAACGGGATTACGCACCGTAAGGATCACCGATTGTGCCCAGGATCATCTCCCCGCAAAGCCCGGAGTCGGCGCTGACCGACCACAGCGAACACAATGCCAAGATCTTCGGCTCACCCAAGGACCGGCTGGATTTCTACCGCCGGGAAATCCAGTACGAAACCACCATCCTCGCCAACCGCACCGATGCCTACCTGACGGCGCAGTCGTTTTTGGTGATCGCCTTTGTGTCGTGTATGGGCAACCTCAACCCCGAGTGGGGCAAGCTGTTTACCCTGGTGGTGCCACTGCTGCTGGCGATGCTGGGCGTGTTCAGTTCGCTCAATGCCTGGCCGGGCATCCGGGCGGCCTACGACATCATTGATCACTGGCACTTCAAGCAGAGCGAATTGTTGCGCAGTGAGCCGGTGATGGGCCTGGCCTACGATGAATCGCCGCTGTTCTGCGAGACCGAGTCGTCGCACAAGGGCTATCGCAAGTCATTGCTGTTCTCGGTGCGCACACCGTGGTTGTTCACGGTGTTCTGGATGCTGCTGGCGGTGTTTGCATTTTATATCCAGGTGGACAACCCCGGGGCGTGAGCCTTGATCAGCAGAGACTTCGGGCAACGAAGCCCCCCGGATCTAAGCGCCATCCAATGGCGGTAACCGACGCTTGAGCGGGGTTTTCTTGACGATGGCGGTGTTGGTCTCGGCATAGGCGTTGAGACGGTCAAGCAAGGTGTCCAGCTGGTCCATGGTGCGTACGTGCAGCCGTGCGATAAAGCAGTCGTCGCCGGTGACCTTGTCGCACTCGGTAAACTCCGGGATCGCCTGGATCTGCCGCTCCACTTCCTGCAATTGGCCGGGCAGGGGGCGGATGCGCACGATGGCTTGCAGCAAATAGCCAAAGTGTTTCGGGTCGATGTCCACGGTATAGCCCTTGAGCACCCCGCGCTCCTCCAGGCGCCTCAAGCGTTCGCCAACGCTGGGCGAGGACAGACCAGTAATACCCGCCAGGGTCTTGAGCGAGCAGCGCGAGTCGTCCATCAGGGCGGCGATCAGTTGTTGGTCGATAATGTCAATCATCCTTGGCTCCTTAGGGAAACCTGCTGTTTTGCCTAAAAAGAATAGGCAGTAACCACCTTCGGCCTTTTTCAGGCGCTGGAGGCGGATTGATGCAGATTGCCATAATTTAGCCTCATTCGAGGAGCTTAATCATGGACACATCCATACGTCGCGGGTCGTGGGAAATGGTCGGCGCCATGCTGATCTCCGGCACCATTGGCTGGTTTGTACTGGTGTCTGGCGTGCCGGTCATCGAAGTGGTGTTCTGGCGTTGCGTCATCGGCGCCTTGACCCTGTTGCTAGTGTGCTGGTGGCTAGGGTATTTGCGTAGCACTTGGTTGAACGGCTCGACACTTGGCTGGGCCATGTTGAGTGGCGTGGCGATCGTCGGTAACTGGCTGTTGCTGTTTGCCTCCTATGCCAAGGCGTCGATTGCGATCAGCACCGCCGTCTATAACGTTCAACCCTTTATGCTGGTGCTGCTCGCGGCGCTGTTTCTGGGCGAGAAAATCACCGTGCAGAAGCTGGCCTGGTTGAGCGTGGCCTTCGTCGGCATGCTCGCGATTGTCACCGCCCATGGCGAGCAGCAGGCCGGCGGGGCTCAGTACCTATGGGGTGTGGCGCAGGCATCAGGCGCAGCCTTGTTGTATGCCGTCGCTGCGTTGATTATCAAGCGCCTGAAGGCCGTGCCGCCCCATCTGCTGGCGCTGATCCAAGTAAGTACCGGTGCGGTGCTGCTGGTGCCGTTGGTGTCATGGCACAGCCTGTCGGCGCCCGTCGATGCCTGGGCGGTGCTGTTGACACTGGGCGTGGTGCATACGGGATTGATGTATGTGCTGCTCTATGGCGCGATTCAAAAGCTGCCGACGGCCTTGACCGGGGCGCTGTCCTTTATCTACCCGATTGCGGCGATCCTGGTTGACTGGATGGCCTACGGGCATCGCTTGGGCTGGGTACAGTGGCTGGGGGTTGCGGCGATTCTGCTGGCCGCGGCGGGGTTGCAGCGGGGTTGGTGGTGGCGGTCTAATAGCATTTTGCCTTAATGATAGAGCAAGCTGTTCAACTGCACCTGCACCGGTGCGCTATGAGCACCTTTTTAAACTTGAAATATGGAGCGTTATTTTGAACGTTACAGGATGTTGAATTATGTATCATCTTTTTGATTCTGAAAGGGTTTTATCTGAGGTAAAAAATACCGAGTTCTCTCGGCATAATGATTTTGCCAAGCTGCTGCTTTTATATATTGAAGATTTTTTTAATCTGGAGCCTGACTCGCTCGCACTGGATGTACGAGGAAAAGTAAAAGCCAGTATTGAAGTGTTGCGTCTATTGAGCAAAAAAGAGCTTCATCTGTTTTACATTGTCTTTCCTCCGGGTGAGGAGGGCGAAAAAATATTCTCTATCCTTGAGTGTGTAGGGCGTTTACGCTTTACCCAATGCTCATTTCTGGTTGGGCGCATTGAGTTAAAAAAACCCAAGGTATCCTTTTTTGATTGCGAATTTATTAGCAATTATGATGTATTGGATATGAATTTGAGAAAGGATAAGGCCTATGACGATTGTCTTTATCAAAGATGTGTTTTTCGTGGGAATGTCAGCTGTGGTAGTGATGAAAGGAAGGAAAGGCTGATCATCCGGCATTCGCTTTTTTCAGATTGTAAGTTCTTCGGGAGGGTGAGGTTTGAGAACGCTGAGCTGCAAGGCTACTTTGTTGATGGTGACCCTAGATACCCATCAAGTCTTTCCAGGCTAAAGGTCGAAAACTGCATTTTTCAGAATGGTTTTTATATAAATAGTCAAAAAATGGCGTACGCGTACTTGACGTCATGTGTATTTCAAGGAAAGTTTGAATTTAAACAGAATTCTGTAGATCGACTAATATTTGATAACTGCAATTTTAAGAAAATCTCTGATTTTTATGCTTCGTCCATTCGTAGGTTTACATTAAGGAAAAGTATATTTGATACGTTTGTCGGTTTTGAAGAGTGTCATTTCGGTGTGTTGCCTGGTCCTCGGCGGCGCAGCATAACGCCTGAAATAGGCATTGGATTGGCGTGTTTCATTTATGTGACTTTTTTGGAGTTTGCGAGCTTTAGAGGTGCAAGGTTTAACGAAGGACTGGACCTTGAAAAAATAAATACAATTGAGCAGCCGAATTTTCATCGCGTTTTTGTTAGCTTTGCGGAGACTCCAAGAGAGACTTTCAGGATGATAAAACATGCCTTGGACAGTCATGGGGCACACATTGAAGCAAATAAATTCTTTGCATTGGAAATGAAGCGTCGTAAGCATGAATTTTTACGCAGTCGGTTTACGGCAGATAGATTGATTTATGCCATAAATCATCGGGCCTCCGATTTTGGGCAAAGCTATTTGTTGCCGGTAATGTGGATTTTTGTTTTTGCATTATCGTTCTATGCCCTGTGTAAAGGCCAGCAAAGCAATATGCTTTATAAGATATACCCGCCAGCTAACGAATTTATTGCTGCATTTACAGAGGTTTTGAATGAAATCGCTTCTAGCGTGATTCCGTTCAAACAGTTTTTGCGAACAGGAATGGAGTTTATTAGCCTGATATTTTATGTGGTTTTCGCGGTTTTGATTTGGCAGGTGATTGTTGCATTAAAACGCATGATCAGGCGTTGATATGGCTATAGCGATATTGATGATTACTCACCGAAGAGCGCGGCAAGTATCTCCGCGCTCTATCGTCAAGGCCTTAGTGCGGCGCGCGCGGGATGGTCTTGAGCAGGTCCGCCGGGCTGATATGCCCCACAACCTGCTGCTGCACACCGCTGCCCGGCAACGGCAGGTCGAGGATATGCCCCTTGATCTTGCCCACCACATGCATTTCGCACGGCTTGCAGTCGAATTTCAGGGTCAGTACTTCATCGCCGTGAATCAGTTGCATCGGCGCGACCTTGGTGCGCACGCCGGTCACGCCCTTGGCCTGCTTGGGGCACAGGTTGAAGGAGAAACGCAGGCAGTGCTTGGTGATCATCACCGGCACTTCACCGGTTTCTTCGTGGGCCTCGTAGGCCGCGTCGATCAACTTCACACCATGACGATGGTAGAAGTCGCGGGCCTTCTGGTTGTAGACGTTGGCCAGGAACGACAGGTGCGACTCCGGGTACACCGGCGGCGGCGAAGTTTCGGCTTTGCGGCCACCCCGGGGGTGGGCCTCGACACGGGCCACCGTCAGCGCCTCGATCACATCACGGCGCAAGGCCTTGAGTTGCGAGTTGGGAATAAAGTACGCCTGCGGCGCATCCAGCTCGATGGCGGTGGCGTGATACTGGGTGGTGCCCAGTTGGCCAAGCAGGTCACGCAAGGTGTCCAGTGCCTGTTCCGGCTTGTTGGCCACGCCGAACGGGCCGGGCAGGGTGGTGCTGGCGCTCACGCCTTCTTCACTGGTGGCGGTCAGTTGCAGCTGGTCTTCGCGCAGGCTGGCCTGCCAGGCCACGCCAACCCGGCGCTCGGCCGAGGTCTTGAGCAATGCTTGCTGCCAGTTATGGTCCAGGTTGCGGTTGAGCGGGTGATTGGGCCGTAGCGGGTGCAGGCCCGCCGGCATTTCGTTGGGCTCGACCCGGTAGCGATAGCGCTTTTCGCCGTCCTCTTCAAACTCACCCTTGGGCTCGGCGATATTGGCGCGAAACCCCACGACTTCACGCTTGATCAGCACGTTGAGGCCATCACCGTTGGACAGCGGCTCGTGGGTGATCACCTGCAAGTCGCGCTTGCCGGCTTTTTCCACCACGCCTACCGGCAGGCCGGTAAAGGTCGGGGTGTCGAAGGCGCCGATATCGATCTTGCGGTCACTGACGAAGTAGTCGGTGCTGCCGCGGTGGAAGGTCTTTTCCGGGTCTGGCAGGAAGAAGTGCGCGGTGCGGCCGCTGGAGGCGCGGGCCAGGTCCGGGCGGTCTTCGAGGATCTCGTCCAGGCGCTGGCGGTAATAGGCAGTGATGTTCTTCACATAGCCCATATCCTTGTAGCGGCCCTCGATCTTGAACGAGCGCACGCCGGCGTCCACCAGGGCGCGCAGGTTGGCGCTCTGGTTGTTGTCTTTCATCGATAACAGGTGTTTTTCAAAGGCCACCACGCGACCCTGGTCATCCTTGAGGGTGTAGGGCAGGCGGCAGGCCTGGGAGCAATCGCCACGGTTGGCGCTGCGGCCATTTTGCGCGTGGGAAATATTGCACTGCCCGGAAAACGCCACGCACAACGCGCCGTGGATGAAGAACTCGATGGCGGCATCGGTCTCATCGGCAATCGCGCGGATTTCCTGAAGGTTCAGCTCGCGGGCCAGCACCAGTTGGGAGAAGCCGGCCTGGTCGAGGAACTTGGCCCGGTTCAGGGTGCGGATGTCGGTCTGGGTGCTGGCATGCAGCTCGATGGGCGGGATATCCAGTTCCATCACCCCCAGGTCCTGGACGATCAGCGCATCCACGCCGGCATCGTAAAACTGGTGGATCAGCTTGCGCGCCGGTTCCAGTTCATCGTCATGCAGGATGGTGTTGAGGGTGGTGAACACACGGGCGTGGTAGCGACGGGCGAATTCCACCAGTTGGGCGATCTCGCTCACGTCGTTGCAGGCGTTGTGGCGCGCACCGAAGCTCGGGCCGCCGATGTACACGGCGTCGGCGCCGTGCAGGATAGCCTCGCGCGCGATGGCGACATCGCGGGCAGGGCTGAGCAATTCCAGATGATGTTTGGGCAAGGACATAGTTTTTTTAGTCAGGCTTGTCACGGTTGAGGTGCGCATTGTAGCTGCGATTTGTCTGATAGTGCGCCGGACTTATCCCTGGGCCGCCATCGCCGTGACTTCAACCCGCATGCCTTCGACCGCCAGCGCCGCCACGCCAACCGCCGCGCGGACCGGCCAGGGTTTGGCGAAGAAACGCTTGTACACCTCGTTGAAAGCGGCGCGGTCGGCCATGTCGGTGAGGTAGATCGTCAGGTGCATGACCCGGTCCATGGTGCTGCCGGCACGCTCAAGGGCCACCTTCAGGGCTTGCAGGGTGCATTCGCTTTGCGCAGTGATATCGCCCAGTTCCAGGCTGCCATCAGCGCGCACCGGGATCTGCGTGGAGACCAGGATGCCGTTGAAGCCGATGACGTCAGAGGAGATGGAATCGGGGTCGAGGTCGGGGGTGTAGTCGAGGTGGGACATGGCGGTTCTCTTATGCAAAAAGTGGATCAGGCCGGCAGTTTAACCGGGCGCAACCTGTGTTGGAGCGTCAAAGAGGAATGTGGGTGGTCGACAAGACCTGGCGCAGCCCCATGAACGATCGGATCTGGCGCACCCCAGGCAGGTAAAGCAGTTGCTCCGCGTGGAGCCGGTTGAAACTGTTACTGTCCTTGGTGCGCAACAACATGAAGTAGTCGAACTCCCCGGTCACCACATGGCACTCCATGCAGCCGGACACTTTTTGTGCGGCCGCCTCGAATGCCGCGAAAGATTGCGGTGTAGAGCGATCCAGCACCACGCCGATCAAGACCACCATCCCCGCATCCAGCGCTACAGTGTCCAGCAGAGCGACGATGCCCTTGATCAGGCCGGCTTGCTTGAGCCGTTCGACGCGCCTGAGGCAAGCCGGCGCACTCAATTTCACCTTCTCTGCCAGCGCCACGTTGGAGATGGAGGCATCTCGCTGCAGAGCCTTGAGAATAGCGCGGTCGGTTCGATCCAGTGGCTGTGGCGTTGAATCTTTTATTGCGTTCATGGTGATTAATTCGCAATTAAATTAGGTTTGATTTTTATAATAAGAAATTATGTTTCTTTAAATAATAAAAGATTGCAACACATGTTTTTAGAAATTTTCTTACTATTGAACTCATCGAAGCCTGCCTGAAAGAACCTGGAATGCAACCTTTGCCGTTCGGCCTGGCGCTTGGATATCCAATAATCAAGGAGCAGAGTCATGAACTTGAATCGTTTTGAACGTTATCCGTTGACCTTCGGCCCTTCGCCCATCACGCCCTTGAAGCGCCTCAGTCAACACCTGGGGGGCAAGGTCGAGTTGTATGCCAAGCGTGAAGACTGCAACAGTGGCCTGGCCTTCGGCGGGAACAAAACGCGCAAGCTCGAATATTTGATTCCCGAAGCGATCGAGCAGGGCTGCGATACCCTGGTTTCCATCGGCGGCATCCAGTCGAACCAGACCCGCCAAGTGGCCGCCGTTGCCGCTCACCTGGGCATGAAGTGTGTGTTGGTGCAGGAAAACTGGGTGAACTACAGCGATGCCGTGTATGACCGGGTCGGCAATATCGAGATGTCCCGCATCATGGGGGCGGACGTCCGACTGGACGCCGCCGGGTTCGACATCGGTATTCGGCCCAGTTGGGAGAAGGCCATGAACGATGTGCTGGAGCGGGGTGGCAAGCCATTCCCGATACCGGCGGGTTGTTCCGAACATCCCTACGGCGGCCTTGGGTTCGTCGGCTTTGCCGAGGAAGTGCGCGAGCAGGAAAAACAACTGGGGTTCACGTTCGACTACATCGTGGTCTGCTCCGTGACCGGCAGTACCCAGGCCGGCATGATCGTCGGTTTCGCCGCAGACGGCCGCTCGAAGAACGTTATCGGCATTGATGCCTCGGCCAAGCCAGAGAAAACCAAGGCACAGATCCTGCGTATCGCCCGGCACACTGCCGAGCTGGTGGAACTGGGGCGTGAGATCACCGAAGACGACGTCGTGCTCGATACACGCTTCGCCTACCCGGAATACGGATTGCCCAACGAAGGCACGCTGGAAGCCATTCGTCTATGCGGGAGCCTGGAAGGCGTGCTGACCGATCCGGTGTACGAAGGGAAGTCCATGCACGGGATGATTGAAATGGTCCGCCAGGGTGAGTTCCCCGAAGGCTCGAAGGTGCTTTATGCGCACTTGGGCGGGGTGCCTGCACTGAATGCCTACAGCTTCCTGTTTCGCAACGGCTGATGACCAAGCTGCTCCTACCAAACCGCCGGGAGTATCGCCATGCATGGGATCACGCAATTTGCAGTCTGGATCAAGGCGCCTTCGGCGGATGTCGCTGTGGTGATCGTGACCAGCGCCACATTGCCCCAATACATGATCGACAGGCTGCACGTGGCTATTGATGAGTGGGACCAGGTAGCTTATTTGGCCGTCAAGCAAGCCGCGGCGTTGAGGGCCGACTGGTTGCGGGACGGGTCCAGCCCGCAGCCCTCTGCTGGGGGCTACGTGTGCCATGCCAGCCAACTGTTGCGCTCGGTCTCCCACGGAAGCTTTTTACTGGATGTCGAAATGGGCACGGATCCCGGTATGACTTGGCTGGGATCCGTCTGCGGTCACCCGTTGCGCGTTGTCGAACTTGGAGCAATCGCGTCCTCAACTGTGCAGATGGATCGACAAGTGGAGGCGGTGTTATCGGCGACCCGGTGTCTGGCGAAAAGCGTGCTGCAGGCACGTGGGGTCATTTGACTGATGTCCTCGCAGCGGTAGTTTAACGGGGAAGAGGCGAAAGTTCGGGGGCTGACAAACCATCAGCCCTCGATAAAGACTTTCAACGGTGGTTCGTGCATCAGAAAGTTCTGGTGCGAGATGTTCCAGGCATAGGCACCCGCGAGGGTGAACACCAACAAGTCGCCAATCGCCAGTTGTGCCACCGGCTGCTGCCTGGCAAGAACGTCCTTTGGCGTGCACAGTTGCCCCACCAGGGTGATGGTTTGATTGCTGATCTGGGCCGGCCGAGGCCCCCGCAGTACCGTGAATGGATGGTCATGGCCTTGAGCCGCAGGTGTGCGAAAGTGGTGAGTGCCGCCGCGGCCGATGGCAAAAAGTTCGCCGTGGCTGCTTTTGATGTCTAGCACCTGCATCACGTAGTAGCCACAGGCGGCGCTGACGAAGCGGCCAATCTCGAAACGTACGCGGGTCGCGCCCATGTCGTACTGATTGATCAGCGTCTGCAAGCCCTGACAGAAGCGTGGCCAGTCGAAGGACTGCGTTGCGTCCTGATAATTGATGCCCATTCCTCCGCCGACATTCAAGAGCGGCAGTTGCAGGTTGTGATCTGCGCACAGTTGGCGGAAGGTCAAGAAGTAGCTGCGGATCAATTCAAGATGGGCGTCGACATCCAACTGGTGCGACAGCAGATGAAAGTGCAGGCCCTTGAGTGCCAGAGACGGTTCTTCGCGCAACAACTGCAGGGCGCTTGCCAGACCGTCCTCATCCAGGCCGAACGGTGTGGGTTTGCCGCCCATGACCAAGCGGCTTTGCGGGGCCTGGGCCAGCTTCAGGTTCAGCCGCAGCATGACCGGAGCCTGCGTACCGCGTTCGCGGGCGATGCGTGCCAGGCTGCGCAGTTCGGTCACGCTCTCGACATGAAAGGCTGAGGTCCGGTATTGCAGGGCGATATCCAGTTCGTGATCGAGCTTGCCAGGGCCGCCAAAGATCAGCGGCTGGTCGGGGCACTGTTCATGCAGCCACGTCAGTTCGCCACCGGAGGCTGCCTCGAAGCCGTCCACCCACGGCGCGAGGGTTTTCAGCACCTGGGCTTCCGGGTTGGCCTTGGCTGCGTAGAACAATTCGCAGTTTTCCGGCAATACCTGGCGCATCGCCTTTATGTGACGTTCAAGGGCCGGCAGGTCGTAGACATAGGCGCATAAAGGCGCGTCGTGCTCAGCCCTGAGCTGCTGGATGCGTTGGGTAACGGCAACAGGAAGGCTCATGCGCGTTTCCTCTTTTCAAGCATCGCCAGCGGGCTGGGTAACCAGGTGTAACCCGCTTCGCGGTCGGCACGCATCATCAGGCGGGTCATGAAGTTTTCCTTGCTGGGGAAAGGTGCGCCGGCGCATAGCTCACGCAGTTCTGTCGGGTGGCCCAGGCGTGCGGATTGCACGTGCAGCAGGTCGCCGACCTGTGCCCACAGCTGCTGCTCCAGCGAGCCGCTGCCATTGGCCAGATGGAAGATCGCTTCGCCGAGATTGTTCACCAGTGCGCAGTAGCCCACTCGTTGCCAGGCCTTTTGCGCGCTGTAGTACACAGAGCTGCGGGTACGCTCATCCAGTGCGCTCAGTCGTTCGGTGGGCCAGATTTCAGGCACCAGCTTGGTGCCTTCCAGATCGCGAATCCAGACCTGGCTGGGTAGCCCGTTTTCAGCGAAACCGATGACGGTGTTCTGCAAGTGCGGCTCCAGCGCCAGGCCCTGACGGAACAGGCAATACAGCACGCCGCCGAGCATCAGGCCGGCATAGGCTTGCAGCCAGTCCAGCGTGGCTTGCTCAATGCTCAAGCCGGTGTTGTCGGCATAGCGCTGCAGCTGTGGGCGGCAAATACTGCGACCTTGCCGATCCCAGGTAAACAGCGCCATGGCCACTTGCGGTTGATATCGCTGGCGGTCAGCGTGGGGAAGGTTCTCCCGGTAAACGATACCGAAGCACTCGGTGACTTCTCGGGCCTGCTCCAGCGTACCCAGAGCACTGAGGTCCAGGCTGGTGGCGCTGGGCTCGGGCATCAGCCTGAAGCCGGGTTGTTGCGTCGCCAGCGCGTCCATGACCGGGCGGAGCAGGCGGGTGAGGGCGACGGCGCTGTCCAGTTCATACCAGGCGTTCTTGCGCACGCAGTTGGTCAGGCGCACGTGCATCGAGAACTTCATGAAATAGGCCATTTGCGGATGGTAGAGCGTGCGTACCGATGACGTCGGGTACATGGCCTGCCCCAGGGGGCCGAGGTATTCGATCAAACCCTGTTGTTGCGCACGCTGTACCAGCGGGTCGGCCAGCACGCGGGCGACTTCCCAGGGGTGGCATGGATAGGCATCGTCGCGCCCCGACAGTTGCTGCAGCGTGCTGCGCGGGTCCTCGCCCTGATGACGAATCAGCCTCGGGGCGACCTTGAACCAGTGCAATTGAAAGTGGGCTCCGACTTCCGGCGAGCAGGCCAGCAAATCATCATGGGAAATGCCCTCGCGACTTTTTGGCGTCGGATGCAGAGCGTGGCCCCACAGCTGGTGTTGTTCGGAGGCCAGCAGGCTGTCGGTGGCTTCGGTTGGGCGCGAGTGGCGCAAAAAGGTGCGGGTGATCTGCAAGCTGTTAGCGATCTGTTGCAGCAGCTCGCCAACGCGCTCGGCGCCACTCAGTGGGGTGCAGAGCAAGCGGGCCAGTTCGGCGGCACTCAGCGGTCGCCAGCTCTGGTGGTTGCCTTTGAAATAAGGGCCGCTGAGGTAATGGCAACGGCCCAGCAGGCTGCAGCGGTCGATGCGTACAATCAGCCGGCCACTGGGCAGGCGAATACTGATGCAGCGGGCGTTGGCCTGGCGCAGGCTCATCGGCAGATCCTGTGCCTGATAGTTCAGATTCGCTTCGTTGCGCGGCAAGGCGTATTCGCGCAAATAGCAATTGAGCAGGCATTCGATGGCATGTCGTTCGGCTTCACCATCGAGTACATGGTCATGCAGGGAGACAGTGTTCAGTGAGGTGGTCAGAGCAAGCGTCATGCTGGAATCTCCCGGGAGGCGATCAAGAGCGGACGGGCAAGCACCATGGCGGTGATGGCCGCCAGGCACGCAACGAGAAAGGGGGAGGCGATGCCGCAGGCCTGACTGACCAGCGCCGCAGTGATCCCGGCCGCGGTGCCGGCCCATTTGCCGCTGGAGTCGAACCAGCCAAACAGGCGGCCGGCGCTGCCTTTTTGGCTGCGCTGGCTCAGGCAGCGGTGCAGCCCGACAAAACTGAGCAGCATGCCGGCGCCGTTGAGCAGACGCAGGGCGAACAACGGCTCTGCCTGCACGCTCCAGAATTGCAGGGCGTTACTGATGGCCAGCAACGCCAGCCCCGGCAACAGCAGGTTGCCCCGATGTTTCTGAACCCAGGGCAGGGCCAGCAGGTAAACCAGGTGCGGCAGGCTGTAGAGCATGCCGATCAAGGCATCGTTGCCAATGTTCAGTTGCTCGCCGAAGGGTACGAAATAAGGGAAGGTAACGACCATCGCGAAACTGAACAGAAATTGCACTGCCAGTAATCGCGGCATGTCTTGCGGTAGCTCGCCCAAAGGGCCTGCTTTTTTGTTAGCCAAGGCGTGTCTAGGGGCGTCCTTGGGCAGCGGCAGGATGAGTACGAAAGCCAGCAGGGGTAACCAGGCCAGGTAGCGATACAGGCCTAACCCCAGACCCTGCGCGGTCAACAGCCCCAACAGGATCGGGCCACTGATCATCGCCAGGCGTGCTGAATACTGTGTCCAGTTCAGGGCGCGAGATAAATCGCCACCCTTGAACTGGGTCGACAGGTAGGCGTTGGACGCCGCCATTGCACCGCCAAAGGTGCCCTGGATGATCAACGCCAGGACAAATACCGTCAGATTAGGGCTGAAGCCGGCCAGCAGAAAACCCGCAAACAGTCCGGCATGCGCACGCAGCAACGACAGGCGACAACCGTTGCGATCGGCCCAGCGCCCCCACATCGGCGCCGCCAGTGCGGTGCAGAGGGTCGGCAGCACGAACAGCACACCAATGGCCCAGCCGGGTGTGCCAGGTGCAAGGTCGGTGAGGATGCGCGGCAGGTACAACGGAATCCCCAGTGCCGTAAAGGCCGACAGGTAATGCCCCAGCAAGACGCTGGTGATCAGGCGCCGTTGCATGCAGGCCCCTCCAGCAGGAAGTTGGCTGCGCTGTAGCCATAGAACTTATTGATGTCGCTGGCCCCGGAATGCGCCTTGCTGAACAGGCTGCCGGCGCTGAGCAAGTATTTGACCGGCAATTTCGGGCGGTCGAGCAGCCAGTGGTGTGCATCGTGACAATCGATGCCTTGCGCTTGGAGTTGTTGCAGGCATCCCATGAGACGCTGACGCAGCGTGCCGTACAGGCTGGACCGGGAGGCCAGGCCCGCAGCGGCTATCGCTTCCAGGATCGCAATGATGTTCAACTGCAAGGTAATGGTGCAGAACATCTCGGCCAGGGGCTGGCTGCTGTCGACGCGAATGCGCTCGTCTTGCAAGGCTGCCGGTAGGTCAGCAAGATCCGGGCACGCCGTCGAAAAGCGCTGCGGCCACAGGCGAGCGGCGTCGTTGTCCTTCATCAGCAGGCGTAATGGCTGACCTTGCTCGAACATCAAGACGGCGTTCTGCTGGTTGGCTTCCAGTGCGATGCCGTACTGCAGCCACAGTCGCAAATGGACCTGTAGCAACAGATCGAGATACTCCTCCAGCCAGTGTTGCAGCGAACCGCCATGGAAGCGCTCGACCAGTTGTTCGAGAAACAGGCGCCCGTCGGCAAGCGGGCTGGCCAGTGCGGCGACAGGGACCAGGGTGGTGTTCTCCAGCCCCGTCGGGTAACGGCGCACGATATAGGCCAGATGGCGACTTTCGGCGGCATGGCCACCGTGTTTTTCATCGACATGCAGATAACGTGAGGCCAGGGCGGGATCGCGCTGGGCCAAGGTCATCAGGGTGGTTTGGAACCAGTGGCCGTCGTAGAGGGTGCTGGGTTTTATCAGGCGTAGATTACGCGCGCCGAGCGTGCTGACCAGCAACGGCAATTTGATGTGCCACTGAGGTTGATGGACGCAGACCACTGTGCGCACGGACAACGTAGGCTCGACCTGCATGGCAGTGCGTGGCGCCTTGAATGTGCCTTCAGGCAGGCCGAATTGCTCCAGTTCGCCCCAGGTCAACGGGTGTACTGGCAGTAATAAATGGCTGTTTTTCAAGCTCGATGGCAAGCCGACTGCCGCGAAATCCGGCCAATGCGGCGGCTGTGAGCCGGTCAGGGTCAGCGCATGGCTGGGAATCGCCAGCCAGTTGAGTTCAAAGCGCGGCGCAAACTCTGGCGCGTAGCCTTTGAGCGCGGCGGCATCAAAGCCGCTTTTGGCCCGTGCCGTTGGATAAAACGGGTGATCCAGGTAACTGGCCAATTGATCGATCTTCAGCAGCCTCTGCGACCAGTCCTGCAAATCAATCGCGGCGCTCAGCATCGGCGCATGCTGGTGAAACGCCTGGTTGCACAGGGCTCGGTGTTCAGCCGCGCAATCGGCTTCTTGCAGATACGCCGCGAACAGGTTCAGGCTATCGTCATCCAGGCCGTGGCTCAGGTGGCCCAGCCAGAGCCGGTAGCCGTGTTGCACCTCGATGTGACGCTGCGGCGACACTTTGATCCAGGCCTCGCCCGTACCGATCCAGTCCTGTAGCGGATACGCCTTGGCCACCGGCAACCAGAGTTCGTCACCGCCCAGATGGGCGATTCGCAACCAGTGGGTATCGGGTTGCTGCGGCACGTATTGTCTCAGGTCTGGCGCAAGCGGACAAATCTGCCCTTGGCTGACAATCCCGCGGATATCTTCGCGCAGGCAGCAATCGATGATGCGTCGAGTCATGAACGCCTGGTCCTGCAGGCTCATACCACCACCCACTTCAGGTCGTGCAGGGTTGCATTCAACTGCGCTTCGAGACCCACGTCATCGGGGGCGATCAGTCTCAGTACGCCAATGTAGTCCTTGTTGGAGTGGCTGAGGGTGATGGTATCGCCGGTAGTGTGCAGTGCACGATAATCGCACCAATGGCCCTCACCCTCGATGTTGAAGCTGGCGCTGGCCTGATCCAGGCGCCCCGAACGGTCGGCTACCAGGTAGTGAACGGTTGCTGCGGCCTGGGCCGGCTGTGGGTCGGCCAGCTCGCCTCCCAGGTGCAGCGCGACAATGCGCTCGAACCAGCCCTGTGGCAGCAGCCGATCCAGCAGGAACTCGCGACCATCGCCGATGCTGCGGTAGTTGATTTCAACCAGCACCGGGCCTTGGGCGGTCAGAATGAATTCGCTGTGGCACACACCAAAACCGACCCCGAACGCGGCGACCTGAGCCAGCGCGGCGGTACGATGGGCGCGGCTCAGTGGCCCATCCCAACGAGCGGCAAGCTCTACGAAATGCGGCGGTGGCGAGAGGGTGACGTCAAAGCCGCCAATCACGTGCAGGCTGTGCCTGTCACCCAGGGTTTCGAGGGTGAACAGGGGGCCTTCCATGTACGCTTCCAGCAACAGTGCCCGGCCCGGTTGTTGTTGCCAGAACTGCTCGCAGTAAAGGCTCAGTTCGGCGGCGTTGTGACACAACCGGACATCCAGGCTGGCAACCCCTTCACGAGGCTTGGCAACTACTGGCCAAGGCGCATCGCTCGGCAGTTTGGCGTGCGGTGTGAGCACCTGAAACCAAGGGCCAGGCAAGCCCAGACGTTGCATGCGCTCGCGCATGACCGCTTTGTTCTTGGCCGCATAGCATAAGCGCCAGTCCTTGCCAGGGCACTCGAATGCCTCGGCCACTATCGCTGTGGCGGTCTGCAGGTGATCGCTGTTGGAAAACACGGCAACCGGTTGCAAGCCCTGACTGTTGAGCGTCTCGATGACCGCCAGCGGGTTGAACACATCACATTCGATAACGTGCACTTGTGCTGCGATCGGTGACGTGGCGAGCAGGCATCGGTGTTCCTGAGCATGGTCAGTAATGATCACGATCGGCAACCCGCGTTTGTGCGCGGCCGGCAGGAAACCCTCGAGAATGGCAGGGTGGACGACATGGGCAAGAATGACAAATGGCCGTTGCATAACAGTTTTCCTGGGATCGACGTTTAGAAGCGATAGTTGACGCCTAGAGTAAGCGAGCGTTCTGGCGCGGGCTGACGCCCCCATGGACTGGTATCGATGCCGCGGAAATAGTATTCGCGGTTGAACAGGTTGCTGACGCCGGCAGACGCGGTCAGGACGCTCTTGTTGCCCAGTTTGAACTCACGGGCAATGGCGGTGTTCCAGACCCAGTAGGCTGGCAGTTTGCCTACACTGGCAGTGGCATCTTCATTGCGCGAGTTGGCTGCATCGGTGTAAGCGCTGCTGACGTACAGGCCGTCAAGGTTGTAAGTCCAGTGCTCGGCAAAACGGTAACGGCCGTCAACCGTGAACTGATTGCGCGAGGAGTACGGGACTTCGTTGTCACTGTAGGTGCCATTGCGTTGCTTGGCATCGAGGTAGGCATAGCTGGCATGCAGGTCCAGATCGGGCAGGGCTTCTGGCGTCCAGAAAATCTCGGTTTCAAATCCCTGGTGACGTGTACTTCCAAGGTTGTTGAAGCGGTCGGTCGTGGCGTTGTAGGCGATCTGGTCATCGAAATCGATGCGATACAGATTGAAGTCGACGCGCATGCCGTCCCACGGCGTATAGCGCACTCCGGTCTCGTAGTTCCACGCCAACTCGGCGGCGACATCGCCTTCCTTGACGATCTGTGTGACTTGCGGTGGGCGCAGGGACTTCTGGGCATTGGCATAGACGTACCAGGCGTCGGTCGCCTGATAACCGACCGTCAAGCCCGGCAGCCACTCTTCGGATTTGTTCTCGCGCGAGAACCCGGTGATGCCATCGCCGTAATCCATACGAGCATTTTCATAGCGCACACCGGGGGTGATGGTCAGGCGGCGATCGAGCAGGCTGATGGCGTTGCTGAGGTAGAACGCACGGGCATCGTCATTGAACTTCCAGTCCCGGAACGGCGTCGTCACGCTGCTGGCAACGTTCTGGCGATTAACTTTGTAATCGATGTCTTCGCTGACATAACGGGCGCCCAGCAACCAGGTTTGGCCAACGGTGTCGCCATCGATGGTGGCACTGATGCGTGGCTCCGTGCCCCAGACCTTAAAGTTGCGGGGGCCGTCTTGTTTGGTGACCGCCGTACCGTTTGGGGTGAACGGCAGGCCGACCACGAAGTTGCGGTAGCTGTCGTGGGCGAAGTTGGTCCAGCTGAACTCTACCGTGTCGAAGGGGCCCATGGCGCCCAGACGCTGGGTGTAAGTACCCCAGACGCGATTGGTGTCGCCCTCGAAGCGGTCCAGCGGACGCGTCGATTGCCGGGGGTCCTGCTTGTAATCCTTCACGCTGAGGGCGCCGGCCAGGTCCATATCGGCTTTGTAGCGCTGGATACCGAAGCTCAGGTCGCGATTGTCATCAATGTTCCATTGGCCGCGCAGACGGTAGTTCTGCACATCGGTGTCAGAGTGCTCGCGACCGTATTCGCCACTCAGGGTGTTGATGTCCAGTTGCAGACCGAAGTTGTCGGTCAGGTAGCCGCCGGTGCCCATGTAGCTATCCCACAACTGGCGCCCGCCGGCGTTGAGGGTCAATTTCTCTTGCAACGTGGTTTCCCACTCGCGGGGAATCGGCTTACTGATGAAGTTGATCACACCGCCAACGTTGTTTGGACCATATTGCACGGCGGCGCCCCCGCGCACGATATCAATGCGGTCGACGGTGGCCATGGTCATTGGGAACAGTGACAAACCGGTCTGGCCGTAGGGTGCCAGTGCCAGTGGAATGCCATCCGACAAGGCTTGAATCCGGCCGCTACGGCTCTCGTACAGCCCGCGTACCGAGATCTGTGGCAAGGCGCCGGTGCCGGTTTCGTCAAAGATCTTGACGCCCGGTACCCGTTGCAGCGCATCGTCCAGACCGCGGGCACTGGCCTTTTCCAGGGCGCTGGAGTCGATAACGCTACGGCTGCCGGCATAAGTGCGCACTTCCTGATCGCTGGCCGTGCCGAGAACGTCTCCCTGAATCGTCATCGGCGCCAGGATCACGCTGCCCGTGGGGGCGGCGGGCAAGTCGGCTGGTTGATCCGCAGCCATGGCGCTGTGACAAATGCCCAACGTGATAAGGCTGAGGGAAAAGTGCAGTGAGGTTGTTGTTTTCATTGGACTATTTGTCTCATGTTACTGCTGGAGAGAATGTAGGCGGGCTTTCAATGCGTTATGCAACAAGCCCCTGTCTTCACCGGCCAGAAAGCTGCGGACCCCACGAGCGCGCCACAGCGCGTTTTGTTCGGGGGTGCGGGGATTGGCGCAAAACGGTATTCCAGCGCCAAGACAGGCATCGGCCATGCCTTGCAGCGCTTGCCAGACTTGGGGGTGGAGCGGGGCGGGCCCTAGGTCGAGATCGAGCGACAGATCCAGTGCTCCTTCCATGATCATGCCGACCCCTGGCAGTTGCAGAATCTCGCTGAGCGCCTCGACCCCGGCGCGGCTTTCGATCATGGGAATAATTGGGGCCTGGCGATTAGCCAGATCAATGTATTCAGGTAAAGGCAGGCGGCCGAATCCGGTGATACGCCCACCGGTTATTCCGCGTTTTCCCAAGGGGGGGAAGAAGGCCGCTTCGATGGCGCGCTGAACTTGCGCAGCACTTTCGATACGTGAAAGAACAATGGCTTCAATGCCAGCATCCAGTGCCCGGCCAATCAGTTTTTCGTCCACTTGCGGCAGGCGCAACCAAGGCGAAATGCCAGCAGCCTCACATGCGCGGATGCAATGCATGATGTCTTCTTCGGAGCGCAGCAAGTGTTCAAGGTCGAGAATGACGAAGTCATAGCCCGCAAACGCGAGCATCTCGCAGAGCATGGGCGAGGGCAGAGAGTTGAGTACTCCGTAGACGCTTTTTCCTTCGTTTAATCGGGAAAATACCTGGGAGGTTCGTATCACTGGCACAGGTCCTGTCGGCTCGGATGAGGTTGCTAATAATAATTATTCCCAAACGTAAGTAAACAATTTTTATGTGACCGTTAGGTGATATTTATAACGAACCCTATAGAACCGCTCCTGCTGAATGGGGCTGGGTTGGCTGCACCCTATGCAATTTGGGGGTTGAGGGGCTAAAGCGAGACGGCCTTATAGGCAATCTGATCGTTGACGCGTACGCGTCACCGTCAGGGAGGAGGGAGCTAGAACAAGGAGGGCCCAGGCGAAACCTCAGTGTTGGTGATGTCGTGTGGGTTCCGACCAGTGTAGTGGTTGGAACCTGTCAGTGATCATGGCTAATATGCGTCGCTACGCGGATAAGGACATTAGAAGACATGTTTCATCAAACTCACCTGCAGCGTTACATGCCCGGAGAGCGAGCACTAAAAGTTCTAAGGGACGAGGGGTTGTATCTCCGGAGGACAGACGAATATCCCGACGACCCCACCGAAGGTGATCGTGAGCACTTTGGGCACAACGAAAAGCGTATTCTGGAAATTTTGAATATGAAGGTGCCTGAGGCGTTGCGGCTGTCTCAGCAAGAGGCTGCGAACCTCACTCACGGTCAGATGGTCAGTGAGAAAAAAGACCAGTTTATCCAGAGTTGGTATTGGGATAAGCATATGTCTCGATTCATGTGGGATAGTTATGGGGGCTACGCAAAATCAGCCGATTGCGTCCTGTTTGTGGCTGATAGACTCAAGCTTGGAGATTATTTGGATCACGTACTGCCCATCGGATATAGATTTGAACCCGTTAGGTATGTTGTGAATAAACAAGGTCAGAGAGAAGCCTTTTTTACAAAAGATCCTAAGTTCGGTGTTGAGAGAGAGTATCGCGTAGCTCTTGATGTCCGGCAGTTGATATTTTTTAATCAGAAAATTCTGCCAGACTTCAAGTGGATTAAACGGCATGAAGGGCTCGATGTTTCTAAGGATGGCAAAAACTATCGTAATGGTGGCGTGGCCTCCGAGAAGCTATTCCGATATGTCGACGAGTCTGGTTTTATTCTCAGCGCACCATTCACCCAATTGCTAGCAGCCGTTCTTATACCAGAAGATGCTAGCAGCGAATTCGTGACTCGACTCGATGAGCTACTTCTCCTTAAAGGGTGCCAACTCAAGGCTCAGCGAGTCAAGGTTCCCGAGTCGGAAGTGGCGTGTGACAGCTAATCGGATGCGTCTGCTGAGCCCGCAGTTGTGTTGCAGCTTCTGCGCTGGTGTCTCACAAGTTGAGTACGAATTGGCGGTGGGCGTCAGAGGCAGGTTTGTAGAATCAGTGGTTTAGGCGGCTCAGGAGCATCTCTGACATATTCCTTTATTTAACATAATATACATTATGCGAAGTATCATATACGGAGCTGGCGGGCTCTGTGGTCAGATTTAAAGCCTGGCACTGACTGGTTGACGAGTCATTTCCTCCAGCACCTGATCCAAGTGCGGCGCGAGCTTCAACACATCCAGGTCAACGGCTTGAACCGAGTTGGCTTCATATGGATACCGGGTGCCAACGAAAAGCTTCGAGCTAGCCGTGATCCATTTTTCCAGTTGAAAGCCTGGAGCCAATCTCTTCGATGTTTCACGCAGTTGGTTAGCCAGCTCAATAGGAATAGCGTTGTACAGATCCATCAGGCCATGCCTGTTTCCTGGCAAGCCGGCGACCAAACCTTGGAAATCGAGGGTCAGCCTCAACAAGGAATGACTTTAGAAGCAGCTCAGACGCGAGCGCCGAATTCATCACGGCTGGCCAGTAGAGATGGAAATCACCGTTTGAGGCACCTTGTTCGAGGATCTGTGCGGCCCTCAAAAAAGCACGCGCTTCCTCGATAACCCAGGTACTCGGCAAACGCTCATAATCCATAATTCATTGCCCTTTATAGTGAATATAAGGATGACCTACCCTCCTCCCTTAATAACTATTAAATATAACTAAACTAAATGACTATTTAGATGAGTTAACTCCAAACCTTAAATACTTCCCACCCTGCTTTTAATTTCATCGTTCATCCAGATGGCTATCAAAGCAGGCCGTTTCGTAACGCGTACTCGTATAACTCCTTGTCATTGGCAACCCCCAGCTTTTGCTGAGCTGATATTTTTTGATGGCTGATGGTTTTCACACTTCGATTGAGCATATTGGCGATTTCAGAAACCGTGTGCCCGTTCACGAATAGCCGCATGACCTCCGACTCTTTACTCGACAGTGCCTTTTGCCCCCCGTCCCCACGCGAATTCAAGTTGTTGACCTTGACTTCATTTAGCAGGGCCTGGACCGCAGCACCTATGTACTTTCTGCCTTGGACAACAGCCCGAATCGCATCAACAAGGTTATCGTGTCCGCTACTCTTGAGCAGTACACCCTCTGCCCCGGCAGTAACGATATTGTCCAATATTGATGGATTGGTCATCATGGTAAGAATGATCAATTTGACGTCTGGATAGCGCCGCTTGACAAACGAAACCAACGTCAACCCGTCTCCATGTTTACCGCCAGGCATGTAAAAATCACTGATCAAAACATCGGGCTTTACTTTGTCCATCAACTCGACCAAGGCAGTCGAGTCTTGCGCCTCCCCTGAGACTTCAATGCCGGGTTCATTTTCAAGGGCCATACGAACCCCAAACAAAACAATTGGATGATCGTCTGCCAGAACCACTTTAAGGGTCATGATGACGCCTCCAATATAGGATCCAAATACTCCTTCAAACGACCCAGGCACGGGTCAACCCGGGACAGGTGACCAGAAGCGGCGATCTCTTCAAGGTGCGAACAAAACTCTGCCGCGTCCATAGCGCCGATCGTCACCAGGGCGCCCTTGATGCGATGGGCATACTGAGTGACTGCCGTGGCATTACCCTCTGACAGTGAGTTCATCATAGCCGCCCAATCGTGCCTGGTTGTTGAAACAAACAAATCGCGCATGGCCGGTTTGATCTCGTCCAATTTTGCCATCACATTGGCCTTTGAGCCCCCTGCAATTGAAACGCCAACGGCTTGCAATGCCTCTCGTAGTGCCGCGAGTGAAACCGGTTTGACCAGATAATCATCCATGCCCGCCTGTAAGCAGCGCTCTCCTTCCTCGGTCTGGGCATTGGCGGTCACCCCGACAATAGGTACGTTGACCCCTTCTGCCCGTAGCCGCCGGGTCAACTGGTAGCCATCCAGTTCTGGCATGTTCACGTCAGTCACCACGATGTCGAAGTGCTCACCACGGTGCCAGCGTTGCAAGGCTTCACGACCATCCGAGACCATCGTGACCTGGTAGCCCAGTTGCTGCAGTTGTTCGGTCAGTACCAATTGGTTGATGGGATGATCTTCAACCGCCAACACGTGCAACGTCTTGAGCACCGCAGGCACTAAGACCGGTGATGCCCGGACCCCGCCGGGCTCCTTTCTGGCCGCCCGTTGCAAGGCTTGCAGAATTCCGTGCTGGCACATACTGCTCACATGCCAACCGTCTTCATGCCATTCCGGTGTTGGCGCACCTTGCGGTTCAAGCCAGACAATGCCTGCAAACCGGTTGTCCAAAGCTGTTTCTGGTCGGTGCGGCCAGGTCACCAACAACAGGTCGTGGTGTGCTGAGTCCGGTAGGGTTTCGGTAAGGAGCTGCGCCTGGCCGTCGGCATGCTTGACTAGCGCAAGCAATGTTTCAAGTTGCTCGTTGGCGCCCGCAGACACGTGGACGATAGGCAGCCCTGCCAGGCTGGTCGGTTGCAGCTTTTCGGCAATCGCAAGCTCAAGCAATAAGGTAAAGCTGCTGCCCAGGCCCAGCTCGCTGACCAGTTCTATTTTCCCGCCCATCAACTCCATCAGCTTGCGGCAAATCGACAACCCCAGCCCCGTCCCCCCAAAACGCCGGGCCGTGGAATTATCAGCCTGGATAAACGGTTCAAACAGCTTGGCCTGCAAGGTATTACGGATGCCAATACCCGAATCCGAGACCTGGATCCGCACATCGAGTTGGCCAGCCGTATTTTCCGTGCCTTCGATCCGTATGACGATCTTGCCGCTGTCAGTGAACTTCACCGCGTTACTCAACAGATTACTCAGCACTTGCTGCAGACGGTTACGATCCCCTGTGAGCAGCGGTAGATCCGGTTGTAGACAGCAATATAACGCCACCCCTTTTTTTTGCGCTAAAGAGACGAAGCTCCTCGCCACACCCTCAGCCAATTCAACAAGATTGAACGGTGCAAACTCCAGAGTCAGCTGATTCGCTTCAATCCTGGAGAAGTCCAGAATGTCATCGATGATATTCAGCAGGTTACTGGAGGAATGTTCAATGGTGCTGAGGTAGCCTCGCTGCTGTGGTAGCAGCGTAGTGTTTGCCAGTAGCTCCAGCGTGCCCAAGACGCCGTACAAAGGGGTGCGAATTTCATGACTCATCATCGCCAGGAAGGTTGATTTAGCCAAGCTTGCCTCATCGGCGGCGTCTTTGGCCGAGGCCAGCATCAACTCCGCATTCCTGCGCTTATTGTCATCGCCAAACGAACAAAACAGTGCCGGCTCGTGGTGATACTTAACCTCGACCAGGTGAGCCAGAATACGCACTGAGCACCCGGTGCCCGGCCTTTTGGCATCAATTTCAAGGAGATCGGTTGCAGTTACCTCCTTGTCAAACAGCATCAAAAAATAGTCGCGCAACCCCCAGCGCCGCCCTTCGTACTCGACATCAACGGTTATCAGCTCGCCAGACAGCTCGTTCTGAATCAGTACTTCACCATCGCTCTTGCGCAGCAGGCACAACCCCACCAGCGATCGATCCATCACTACCTGGACCAGGTCACGCACTTCAAGCATGTTCATTGAGTCTGGCTGTTCCGAAACAGGTATTCGACGCCGAGCTCTTCTTGCTGCCCACACGGCACTCGCCAGCCCCAACGCCAGCGCGCATGACGAGAAAATAATGGCTAGCCAATTCACTGCGCCCTCCTCAATGAGTGTGACCTGATCAAACATTGCTCAAACTCTTGGCGTAGACCACCTTTCTCTGGTGTCGTCGGTGAGTCACCTGCTAGCGCAACCCTCCAATTCGCAGGAGTTCCTGCTTGAGCCCCGCCAGGGAAACAGGCTTGGCCAGATAGCCGTCCATACCTGCCTGCAAGCAGCGTTCTGTTTCGTCGGTCTGGGCATTGGCCGTCACGCCGACGATCGGCACTTTTATTCCCTCTGCCCGTAATCGTCGGGTCAACTGGTAACCATCCAGTTCTGGCATGTTCACGTCAGTTAAGACCACATCGAAGGATTCACCACGTTGCCAGCGCTGCAAAGCTTCACGACCATCCGAGGTCATCGTTACCTGGCAGCCCAATTGCTGCAGTTGTTCGGTCAGAACCCGCTGGTTGATGGGGTGATCTTCAACCGCCAGCACGTGCAACGTCTTGGGCACCGCAGGCACTAAGACCGGTGATGCCCGGACCCCGCCGAGTTCATTTCCGCCCGCCCGTTGCAGGGCTTGCACAATTCCCTGCTGGCACAGACTGCTCACATGCCAACCGTCTTCACGCCATTCAGGTATCGACGCACCTTGCGGGTCAAGCCAGACGACACCTGCAAATCTGTTTGCGAAGGTCATTTCAGGCCGGTGCGGCCAGGTCACGAGCAACACGTCGTTGTGTGCTGACGCGGGCAAGACTCCCGTCAGGGGGTACGCCCGGCCGCCGGCATGCTCGATGAGCGCGAGCAATGTTTCACGTTGTTCGTTGGCACCCGCCAATACCTGGACGGTAGACAGTCCCGCCAGGCTGATCGGCTGCAGCGTCCCGGCAATCGGTAGATCAAGCAACAAGCTAAAGCTGCTCCCCAGGCCCAACTCGCTGACCAGATTGACTTCTCCCCCCATCAACTCCACGAGTTTTCGACAAATTGATAACCCCAGCCCCGTCCCCCCAAAACGCCGGGCCGTCGAATGGTCAGCCTGGATAAACGGTTCAAACAGCTTGGCCTGCGACGCTTTTGCGATGCCAATGCCCGAGTCCGAAACCTGTATCCGCACATCGAACCTGCCTGCCGCATTTTTAACGCCACCGATACGAATGACGATCTTGCCGCTGTCGGTGAACTTCACCGCGTTACTCAACAGATTACTCAGCACTTGCTGCAGACGGTTGCGGTCCCCAACAAGTAGCGGTAAATCCGGTTGCAAGCAGCAGTACAGTTCCACGCCTTTTTTTTGTGCCAGCGATACGAAACTTCTGGCCACATGCTGTGCAAGTTCAATCAGGTTGAATTGCCCCAACTCCAAGGCGAGCTGATTTGCCTCAATCTTGGAGAAGTCCAGAATGTCATCGATGATGTGCCGCAGGTTACTGGAGGAGTGTTCGATGGTGCCCAGATAACCCCGCTGCTGCGGTAGCAACGTCGTGTTTCCCAGCAACTCCAGTGTGCCCAACACGCCATACAACGGAGTACGAATTTCATGACTCATCATCGCCAGAAACGTAGATTTGGCCGCATTGGCCTCGTCGGCGGCTTCTTTGGCGGCAGCCATCATCAATTCCGCACGTCTGCGTTCGCTGTCATCGACAAATGAACAGAAAAGAACAGGCTGATCGTTGTATTGCAACTCTGCCAACGAAACATGAATGTAGCGTTGGGTACTTTCATGAGGGGTAAATGTTGTCACACCCGTGCGATAGGACGTTTCACCGCCTTTCAGCGGGACACTCATAAAGAACTCACGCAGGCTTGCACGGCACCCGCCCATTTCGACATACGATGCGAGCATTGCCTTGGCTTTTTCACTCTGAAGCAATAATTTTCCACTTTCCCGGCTGAATACGCAGATCCCGACTGGGGCCAGTTCCAACATCGTACGGTTGAACGCCTCTCGCTCCATAAGTTGTACGGCCTGCTCTTGTGCTGGAAGAAACACTGCGCGGCGCACGTAGCGCATGACAATATAAGCCGACCCCAGCGAAGCAATAAAAACCAAACAGCCGAAAACCACCGAATAACGCACCTGCCACAACACATCACTATAACTTGCATAATAAACAACCCAGCGCTGCCCGCCGCCCAATTCTTTTTTCAATGACACTTTGAATACAGGGGCGCCATAGCTTTCAAAACCGTCCCCCTTATTGTTCATCGCATTCAAAAACTCAATAGTACGATGGTCGTTCAAGTCCAGCTCTGGAACGCTACTTATTATTCGCCCGTTCTTATCAAGAATCATGTACTTGATACCCAACTGCGGCGCCGCGTTCATTTCGCTCATTATTGATTTTTGAACGCGCGCATGAGGCACCTCTATTCCGAGCCAGGCATGCGGCATCAGTCGCGATGAAACCGGTTCAAAGATATATGACTTTTTCTCGTTGCCGGTCCCC
Source organism: Pseudomonas sp. ICMP 8385 (assembly GCF_002699915.1). NCBI lineage: Bacteria > Pseudomonadati > Pseudomonadota > Gammaproteobacteria > Pseudomonadales > Pseudomonadaceae > Pseudomonas > Pseudomonas sp. ICMP 8385. The sequence goes on from NZ_LKBY01000146.1 coordinate 137,510, forward strand.
AATTGAAATACGTGCAGCCCATTCTCCAATTGTTTGGATCCGTCAACATCCTGAAGTTGCTCAGAAATCTGTTTTAGCTTATTGCTATTACTTGTATCGGATTTGAATACATAGCGTGCAACGCCCGCGGCCATGTCAACGCAAATGATATTGACATTCGACTCGCGAAGCTCCTTACGCATCTGCGCAGACAGATTTAATATTCCATTATGGCTATCTGGCGCCGGCAAGGGCTGCAAATAAAAGCGCTCTTTTCCCGGGTTTGAAGCGGGAGCAGCCAAGCCGCTTACAAAATTTACACTTTTGATCATCCCAGCAAGCAGAAGCTCATTTTGTTCAAAGAAGTCTCGGCTTTGAGTGTAACCGTTATTAAAATTCTTACGGTACTCCGAGGCTTCGGATATCACCGAAACATAAAAATACATGACGACAGCGCCCAGTACCCCGAGTATAAATGCAATCGCTAGGCAACCAATCAGCTTATAAGCAAATTTCGGATGTAAAACCCAATTATCTGGAAGGCGTTCAGTATGCTTCATCATGACGAAATACTATTCGCCGAACCAAACCTCTAGAATGAGAGGATTCTTAAACTCAAGCAAAAAACAGGAGGCCGCAGGCTTCGCCCCTCCACCATTCAACCAAGCAACCGCTGCTCCAGCGCCGACGCCGTCATGGGTTTGCTAAACAGATAACCTTGCACAGTACGGCAGCCCAGTTTTTTAAGCAGCGCCAAGTCCTGAGGGTCTTCAACGCCCTCTGCAACCACTTTTATATTTAACCGTTCAGCCAGGGAAAGGCTGCTTTCAAGGGCGGCCTGAGTGACAGGGTTCTTATGTGCACCGTGAACAAATACACGATCTATCTTGATTTCGTCGAAGGGTACCGACATCAAATTCAACAGCGACGAGTACCCTGTCCCATAATCGTCAATAGACAACTTGAAGCCCTTTAATTTGAGGCGTGCCGCCCCTGCAAGGTAGTCACTGTAGTCGTCGGTCTCGGTCGTCTCGGTCAACTCCAGCATCAGTGTCGCCGGGTCGCCTCCACACTGTTCGACAATCGCCAGTAAACGCTCGGGAAGCGACTCCTCCGCGAGCAATGAAACAGGAATGTTAAACGACAAGGTGAGCGGCCAGCCCATCTTGCGCCAAGCACTCTGGGCCCTCAGGGCTTTTTCCAACAGCATCGAGTTAAGGTGGTTGATCCAGCCCGACGAGATGATGGTGTTCAAGAATACCGAGGGCAACAGAATGCCTCTTGAAGGATGATTCCAGCGCGCCAGCACCTCGACCCCAACGATCCTGGAGGTCTCAAGATCATGTTGCGGCTGATACCACGCGGTAAACTGTTTGCCGATCAACCCTTCCAGCACGTCCACAGAGTCAGTGGGCATCGGTGATGAGACTGCGCCGGGCGACGCCACGGCCAACAGGCTACGTGTGCTATCGAAACCACGCATGGCAGCGCTGAGCTCGCCCGTATCAAGCGGTTTGCTCAATGCACTCAACTGCCTGAAACCCAATGAGCTGGCCAGGCGCTCTACCAACTGAATAAGCGCGACGGGTTGTGACGAAAGCACGACAAGATCTGGCTTTTCGTTCAGCTCCGCCAGGCGCTTGATAAATACAATCCCGTCCATGTCGGGCATGGCCAGATCGCAGATAATCAAGTCGTAGCGCTTGACCCTCAGCATCTCCAGGGCCTGAATGCCATTTGAAGCACACTCCACCTCAACGCCGATGTCTGTACGCAATTGTTGCGCCACGTATTCGCGCTGAAAAACATGATCTTCGACCAAAAGTACAGAGGTTGACTCTGCTCTGTGTCTGTTCGATGCATCGTACTGACTCATACATTGCCCTCGGTGGGTTACCCGTTACTGGTTAAGTATTCCTGCATGCGCCCTGCTTGTGTCCTGCATGCACGATCGACATGCCCTTAGCCTAAGCGTTGGTCTGACGGGTAAAAATGAGACAGTTCGCAATATGCCTTTTACTGATAGTCAATGGTGAACTCGATCAGTGAGTTGGCCGTGCCCGCAGTGACATTGGCCTGTGTCTGGTAATAGGCCGCGTCCAGTCCGATCTGATAATTACCCGCCATCCCGGTGTAACCGGAAAAGCGATAGTTCATCTCAAACCCGACCACGGTCCCTGCTTGCGTCGTCGTGATTTGCAAGCCGATCCCACTGGCCGCCCCTGCCCCCGGTGTCAACTGTGCGACACCGTTTGCGATGTCCCCGACGCTGCCACTGACCGGGTGCAAAGTGAACCTGATCGTGCCAATACCCGCCGGGCAATCGTTCAATGGGAGAGTGAAGCTGCGTTTTCCGACAGTCGTGCCGACGCCCTTAAACTCTGATGCCGAATGGACCCCCATATTCACGGATACGTTGGTCGTGGGTGTACAACCAAGAACTGGAAATGTGGATTTGAGCTGGGTCAAGGTGATGTTGTTCGTACCGAATACAGCCCCGTTGTATTGAATCGTAGTAGTACCAATGGTCACAGCACTTTGCGCAACGAGGGTGCTTCCTGCGGCAATGGGGCCGATCTTGACGTAGCGTGCACTGATTGCAATGCCGATATCCGTTTGTTGGTACGCCAGTGAGAAGTTCCAGGCCGGTGCTGAATTGTTATACGTGTTGGTCAACGGCACATCAGTGGCTGGCTCATAGACCGTACCGGTGTAATTTCCCGAGCTATCGGCAGTCCCGTAGATCGGATGCCATTGAAATACGATGCCAAGCCCGCTGACCCCGGTCTTGAACACGCTGTAAGTGACCCCGTCAAGGGTCAGCGAGGACGGTGAAGCCAGTTGCCCGGTGCCCCTGAGCTGTGGTCGTAACACATCGCCCGTAGAGGCATAGCACCACCAGTTTCGGAATGTTTTGTTGTACCCCGACCAGTCACCGATCCAGCCGTTGACTGGCGTATCCGCCGACGAGGTGATGACATTGCCACCGATCGTGACGGGAACAGTCGGGTCCAGCGCATAGCCGCCCCCACACTGATAAGCCTGTGCGATACCGCAACAGAGGATCAACGACACCGCGAGGATCCAGCGTTGAAGATGGGCGCGAATAGCCAGTGCCGGGCTTGGCAAGCTGACAGCGGTCTGGTTCATATTGAGGGTTTGCACAAGCATGACTCTCCCGTTACTCATTCGATTGGCTAGCCAGCGTCGCAGTGCCGCTGTCTGCGGCAATGGGTTGGCAAACCGCGCTGATGGCGACAGTGCTCGGCTCGTCGCCCTTGACCCGTGCTGGCAATTGGTAATCCACTCGACAGGCGTGCGGACTCGCGTCACTCCACTTGACGTTCAACACGCCGCTGTCGGTTTTCAGGCCTCGTGCAATGAGGCGGCCGCCTTGCGCAACCGTCCCGATAGTGCTGCCATCTGCCGCGAACACTTGCGCCCCGAACGGTAGCGACTGGCCTTGCGCGGTGGTCAAGCGCAGGAACACCGCACGACCGCTATTGACGGTTTCAAATTTCAGCTTGACCACCGCCCCTGCGGTCGGCGCCACTTGCTCCATGGTTGACTTCATCTCTACGTTAACGGGCAAGCCTTTCGGATCGATCTCCACCTGGTTTCGCGCATAAGGCGTCAGGCCCGATACCACCGCATGTCCCCATGGATCGACGCGTAAACCGCTGGCGTTGGTGATGCGCGCACCAACGGCATCATCGGCTTCCACGATGGCGCTGGTCTCACCCAGGCTTGGCGTAAACACCACACCGCCGTCATAAGCCACCACACCTCCCGACAGGCTGGCCCCCATCTGGCTGTAGCCGCTGCTATGGCTGACACTGCCGCTGACACGAGCCATTGAAGAGATGTAGCTGGCATTGCCTCCCATATTGGTACTGCCGGAGGCGCCCTGGTTGTCGCTACGGCTGGCGTTCATCCCGTAACTGAAATTGTTGTCCTTGCCCAAGGTGCCACTGACCCCCTCCTGGAGGCTGCTATGACCGCTAGAGCTCTTCTGTACGGTCGTTGTCGAGTAGAGTGGGTGCCCACCGGAGCCAAGGGTAAAACCGATCGTCAACATCAGCGTGTTGTCCCATCGATCCTGGGTGATATCCAACTGCCGGGAGGCCGAAACGCTATAACTCACTTGTTTGTAGTTGTTGTTGTAGCCGAACTGATATTGCACATCGCGACCGCTACGATCCCAGTAGTCCTGGCTGGAACCCGAAGCATAAAAGTTGCCATAGCCCTCAGGCAGACTCTGGTTGACAGTGACTTGCATTTGGCCGCGACGGCGCATCAGCGAGTCCCAGGTCTGGGGCGTACCCTTGCGTTGCGCCTCGTTGAGCATCACGGCGTCCTGAAAATCGAGGTAACCGCTGCTTGAATAGCGGTAGGCGGCGACAGCAATATTGGTATTGGTCGGTGCCAGGAGCTTGCTGTAGCTCAAACGCACGCTTTGGCCTGTCTGCCCAGGTTGGTTGTACAGTTGGGCAACGGCATGTGTGATGTCCACGCCGAACGCACCGAGACGGGTGTTGAGCGCCATGCCGCCCAGCGTCGCCGAATAGCCCTCTGCGACCCTGACACCGCCATAGCCCGTGAGCATGTTGGTAAACCCGTGTTGAAGCGTGCCTTGCACCAGCCAAGGCGACTCGTCAACGCCCGGATTGTCATACTTGCCACTGCTCAAGCTGTAGCGTGTGACGCCCTCGCGAACCGAGTTTACCGGGGCGGCATACGGTACTTTGGATAGATGGACGCTACCGTCGGCTTCAGTCACCACGACCTCAAGATCACCCCCGTAACCGGTGGGATATAGGTCGTTGATTTCAAAAGCGCCGGGGGCCACGTTGGTTTCGTAGATGAGATTGCCGTTCTGGCGGATCTGTACCACTGCGTTGCTGCGGGCAATACCGTGAATGATCGGTGCGTACCCACGTTGAGAGTCGGGACGCATACGATCATCGGTCGCCAGTTGCACACCCCGCAATCCCACACTCTCGAACATGGACCCATCGGTATAGGCCTGACCGATCACCAACTGGCTGTCGAGCGGTGCCACCGAGCGCTGCAGATTGGTCTGGATACTTTGATACTTGCCCCCCAGATAAGGGCTCTGGCTATAGTTGCCATCATGACGAAGACGCCAGGCCCCCATGTTCACGCCGCTATTTAATCCCACATAGCTTTGTGTCGATGACATGCCCGCCGAATCACTGCGATACAGGTTCGCGTTGTAACCAAGGCGCGCTGCCGTCACGCCCTCATCCCAGAACTGCGGGTCGACATAACCGCGAGCACTGCGACTCATGGCGATCTGGGGCACGCTGATATCGAGCCTTTGCTCACCGAAGTCAAACACCGCCGTGGCATCTGGAATCAACATCGGTAACCAGGCGCATGTGCTCCCTTGGGCCAGAAGCGCGCTGGCTTGTGGGCTGAGCTTGCCAAGATCGACATGGATCCGCTCAAGCAAATCACGGTCGAAGCACGGTTGTGCATCGCCCTTGTCCTCGCCCACTGCCCGCAGGGTAATGTCGGTCTTCGCCAGCCAACTCTTGTTGACGTACAAATCGACCCGATACTGTCCCGGCGGAGCCACATTGCCCTTGCTAAAACGGCGGGTATCGATCGCCTGTTTCCCGGCGCGCAGAAAGTCATCGCTGAACTGGACTTCTTTCGCTGTATTTGCCGGTTCGGCGGCCACCAGGCCACTGACACAAAGCAGCATCAAAAGACTGATCGAGCCTTGGCGAAGGGACAAACGAGGACTCACGCGGATTTGCATCGCAGTACTACCGAAATGACAGGAACAGCAAAGCCGTCGCAGCGCTACACGCAGCTATCGTTCAGCAATTCCTGGAGTTCTTGGGAAGGGTCAGTCAGCAGTCAGTGACGGTAAGAGGCCCTTGTCACTTGGCCTGGCTGGCAGTACTGATCAAGCTGGCATCCCCCTCGGTGATACCGCCGTAATCATTAATCGCGCGGTAGTGGACCTTGGCGTCGATACCCGAGCTAACCTGCCCTTTCAACGGGAAGCTGCGCGTTTCGCCGGGGGCGAGCATGCCACCCTCCTCAAACGTGGCCGTCTTGCCTCCACTGCCGACCTCAAGACTGGCGAACGAGGCGTGAAATACGCTGGGGTTATGCGCTTCCAGGGCGCTGCCTCCGGCATCCCGAATCAAGCGCCAGGTGATGCTGCCCGGAGTGTGTGCGGCATCACCCTTGAGGTCGGCAGGCCGGAAAAACAGTTTGATCCGAGAACGGATAGCAAGCTGAAGGTGGTTTTTATCCTCTTTATCTGCAGCCGGCCTGGGTGGAACCTCCAGAACGTTAAGCCAGAAGACCGACTCTTTATTCTTGGGCAGTGCCTCACCGGTGTAGAAAATGCGTAACGTCTGGCTCTTTTGCGGATCAAGGCGTGCCAGTGGAGGCGTCACGGTAAAGGGAACATCGATTTCAGACGGTTCTGCATTCGCCTCGCCGTTGTCCACCCACGCCTGAATCAGTGCTGGCTCCTGGCCTTTGTTGCTGATTTTCAACGTGGTTTCGTGCTCTGGTGCGTTATAGATAACCCGGGTTCCAGCAATCACCACCGATGCATTCGCAGAAGAACCAGCCACCAGCCCCAGCGCTAGCAGGCTGGCACCCAGAACGACGTAAAATTTGCTTTTGATGTTCATGACCTGTCACTGATGTCGCCTGAGAAAGCTGGATGAGCGCGGCGACAACAATCGCGATCATCCGTGTCGATACAACGCGGTCTGGTTGGGGCCTTAGCCTTAGTTGTAGACAATCTCGTACATCACACTGGAGTTCACCGAGCCTGCACCTGTGGCATCGCTTGCGAAGTAACGAGCGGTGTAGGTCAGCGTGGCAGCACCCGTTGCATTGGTGGTTTTCAGCGTGTCGCCCTGGGCCGCGGCAGTTGCATTATTGAGTGCAATTGGCGCGCTCGCGCTGTTGAGCAATTGGACTTGTACGTTGGTAGCCAGGCCAGTATTTTTCAGGCGTCCGGTGGCACCATCAATGCCGCTGCTGGCAGAGCTGAAAAAAGCGCGCACGGGAACTGAAGGCGAGCAACCGCTCAGTACAATGCTGAAAGGCGTATCGCCGGCGGTCTGGCCCGCTGCGGCCAAACTGGTTGTCTGGACTGATGGCAGGGACACGCTGAGGTCATTGCTGCCACCGCCGATGAGGCAGGTATCCGCAACGAGTGCACCCGTGAAGGTAATGGTACCTGTGGTTGGCGTCGCCGATGCGAACTGGGAGGCCATGGCGCTGACGGCAAAAATCGACGCGATAAGGCTGTTTGAGGTGTTCATGATGTGCTCCGCTTGAAAGGAATCGTGTCCTCATGGACAACGATGCCAATTTAGTCGGAGTAATCTGATGCAAGTATCAGAGGATTCTCAAAATGAGCCCCAAGCACCGCTATCACGGCTGATCTTAAAGCCAGGCACACGTCAAAGATCAAACCGATCAATCGCCCGCCGCCGCTCGTTGTCATCGCGCACGTCGTAGCTGGCGGTGGTCTGGATATTGGTGTGGTGCGCCAGTTTCTGTGCAATCGACAGGTCATGCTCCTCGATCACCCGGGTGATAAACGACCGCCGGAAGTCATGGGGCATGATTTTTACCCCCACCTGTTCGCCGCGTTGGCGGGCGATGTAGTAAATCGCATGTTTGGTGATGCGTTCGCGGGTGATGTGGCTGCCCCGGCGGATGCGGTTGAACAGGAAGCTATCGTCTTGCTCCCCTTCCTTCAAATGTTCACGGCGATATTCCAGCCATGCCTGCAACTTGGCAAACGCCCAGGCCGGGGCGTACTTGACCAGCTCTTTGTTGCCCTTGCCGATCACCCGCAGGCTGCGCTCTGCAAAGTCCACCTGGGCCAGGTCGAGGTTGACCGACTCTGATTTGCGCATCCCCGAGCCATACAGGATCCCGATCACCGCCGCATCCCGCAAACCCTGTGGCCTGGGGTCGGCGGCGCAGGCATCCATCAGTTCGCGGATCAAGGTGCGGCGCAGGTTACGCCCCTGGCTCAAGCGGGTGCCGGCGGTGGCCTTGACCGAGCGCATTTTCAGCAGGTGCTCCTGGCTGATCAAGCTGATGCGCCAGGCTTCGTTCATCACCCCTCGCACGGCGTTGACGTACAGCGATGAGGTATTGGGCGCGTACCCGTCTTCGCGCAATACGGCGACCAGGGCCATCACGTGTTCGGGTTGCAGCAGGTGCCAGTCGATATCTTCGAGGTTGAGTTCTTCAAAACCCAGGCGGTCGGCGGCATCTTGCAGCACGTAGCGCATGGTCAATTGGCTGGAGGGCGCCAGGCGCGCCAGATACAGGGTCAGGGGGTTGCGGGAAGTCTCGGTCAAAATAGATCAGCCTTGAGATTAAATATCGAGACTAAGCCTATGTTTAATCTCGGTATTTATTGGTTTGGCGAGCGCCGAGTCTAACGCAGGTCGGCGCGGCATACCAAACTAGGGCTCATCCTCGGCGGGCGCCGGGCTCTGTTGCTGGCTCCAGTCGGCGTCCTGTTTTTGCATCAGCGCAAACCACTGCTGGCGCATAAACACCAGCAGCTTGGCGGGTGCCTTGGCGAAGTCATGTTCGTCGTTGTAGCAGCCGGGCAATGGCAGGTCGGTGCCCTGCTCCTGGTACTGGCTGAGCAACGCCTGCTGCCCGGCAACGCTGCAATCGGTGGGCAGCGGCATACCCCGCAGGGCGCCGGCTTCCTCGTCCCACCAACTGGCGCCATGGCGGTCGACCCCACGTAGCCCGTATTTGTGCACCTTGCCGATATGCATGATCAGCTTGAACTCACGGGGGCTGACATCACTGGTGCAGGTGCGCGAATAGCCCACGGTCACCTGGCTCAGGCCGTCACCCAGCAGGTCAGTGACGCGGGTCGCGGCGTTATCGAAGTGCAGGCCAGCGTCGAATTCGCAGCGCTGCACATCGTCATGCAGCATCCACAGGCGCTTGGGGCGGTCGCCCTCCAGCAGGTACTGGGCGGCATAGATCGAGGCCGATTGCGTGCCGTCGTCATCGCGCTCGCCGGCTTCCTGCTCGGCGAGTACCAGCAGGTTGTGGCCTTGCCGGTCATCCCAGCTATAGGCGGCCACCTGCCGGCCCCGGACCTCGACCCCGGCAGGCACCTGGGCCAGCGGCGTCAGGCTGACGTCCCCGGCAGCCCCAGCGGTATGGGCGGCCCCGAGTGTCATCCACACCACCATCAACGCCGGCCGTAACTGGCCGCGTAAAAACTGCACGCTATTCATCCGACTACCCAGGCAAGAGATCGCTCATTTTACCGGGACTTGCCGGGTGATGCAGAGAAGATTCTGCAGGCGCCCTGGATTGAAAACCCGATTGATTCACACCGAGTTCACATCAAAACACTTACAGATAAGGACTACGGTGCAAACCGTTATCGTTTGTCTGCGCTCGTTATTGTCTAGCTGAACACTAGCTGTCTGCCCACCAAATAAACGAGTTTTTCATCTGCCTTTCATATTCGCTGGACAAATTTACGCTTAACCTTGGCCGCAATCATTGGGGGGCGTCGTGTTTTGATGACTAACTCCTTGATAATCCTTTACCTTTGGCCGTTATGGGCTTTACTCAGGGCGGCTCTGCAAGCTGCTCTTTTTAATGAGTTGCCTGCACTTTCATCCATTGTTGGTTGTCATCTCTACGCTCAAAGTTGCTCTAACCCGAGGTCATGAATCTTTGAAACCCTACCCTATTCATTGCGTGTCGATCGTTATCCCGGTGTACAACGAAGAACAGAGCCTGCCCGAACTGCTGCGCCGTACCCGGGCTGCGTGCGCGCAGTTGGCCTATGAGTATGAAATCATCCTGGTGGACGACGGCAGCCGCGACACCTCCGCCCAACTGCTGGAAGACGCGGCAGGCGAGCCCGGCAGCCATGTGGTGGCAGTGATCCTCAACCGCAACTACGGCCAGCATGCGGCAATCATGGCCGGTTTCGAGCAATGCCGGGGCGAGGTGGTGATTACCCTCGATGCCGACCTGCAAAACCCACCGGAAGAGATTCCGCGCCTGGTCGAGCAAGCAGCCCTGGGCTACGACGTAGTCGCCACCGTGCGCAACAATCGCCAGGATTCGGCCTTTCGCCGCTGGCCTTCGCGCCTGATCAACCTGGCGGTGCAGCGCTCCACCGGCGTGGCCATGACCGACTATGGCTGCATGCTGCGCGCCTACCGACGCACCATCGTTGACGCCATGCTGGCCTGCCGTGAACGCAGCACCTTTATCCCGATCCTGGCCAACGGCTTTGCGCGCCATACCACCGAGATCCTGGTGCACCACGCCGAGCGCGAACATGGCGAGTCCAAATACAGCGCCATGCGCCTGATCAGCCTGATGTTCGACCTGCTGACCTGCATGACCACCACGCCCTTGCGCCTGTTGTCCATTGTCGGCTTCAGCCTGGCGGCCCTGGGCATGCTGTTTGCGTTTTCCCTGATCATCATGCGCCTGGCCTTCGGTGCCGATTGGGCCGGCGATGGCCTGTTCGTGCTGTTCGCCGTGCTGTTTGTGTTTACCGGTGGCCAGTTCATCGGCATGGGCCTGTTGGGCGAATACCTGGGCCGCATGTACAGCGATGTGCGCGCCCGCCCACGCTTCTTTATTGAAAAGGTGCTGCGCAACGCGCCCACCACGCCGGCCCCGACGGTCATCGTCGATGGCCTGCCCTCCTCCCAGTCTTCCCCTTCCTCTTCCAGTCAGGTTCAGTCATGAGTTCAAAAGCTGTTGTCTTCGCTTACCACGATATTGGCTGTGCAGGCATCGAAGCCCTGCTCAATTCGGGTTACGAAATTGCTGCCGTGTTCACCCATGCCGATGATCCCAAGGAAAACACCTTCTACGGTTCCGTCGCCCAGTTGTGCGCACGCCGTGGCATCCCGGTGCATGCCCCGGAAGACGCCAACCACCCGCTGTGGGTCGAGCGTGTGGCCAAGCTGAACCCGGACTTCATCTTTTCGTTCTACTACCGCAACCTGCTGGGCGAGGCGCTGCTGGCCACCGCGCGCCAGGGCGGGTTCAACCTGCACGGTTCGCTGCTGCCCAAATACCGTGGCCGCGCCCCGGCCAACTGGGTGCTGGTCAACGGCGAAACCGAAACCGGCGTGACCTTGCACCGCATGGTCAAGCGTGCCGACGCCGGTGCGATTCTCGCCCAGCAAAAAGTCATGATCGAACGCAGCGACACCGGCCTGACACTCCACGCCAAACTGCGCGAGGCCGCCACCCAGTTGCTGCGTGACGCGCTGCCGCAACTGGCCCAGGGCAAATTGCGCGAAACCGCCCAGGACGAAAGCCAGGCCAGCTGCTTTGGCCGCCGCACCCCGGCGGACGGCAAGCTTGTGTGGAGCAAACCCGCAGAAACGTTGTTCAACCTGGTACGTGCCGTGACCCAGCCGTACCCCGGCGCGTTCTGTGCGGTGGGCGAGCACAAGTTGATCGTGTGGCAAGCCGAAGTGCTTAAGGGCAATGAAGGCCAGGCGCCGGGGCGCGTGATCAGCGTCAACCCACTGCGCATTGCCTGCGGTGAAGACTCCCTGGTCATCCACTTCGGCCAGCGCAATGACCATGGCCTGTACCTGACCGGCCCGGCCCTGGCCGATGAACTGGGCCTGGTGGACGGCTCGATCCTGCGCGGCGCCGAGTCGGGCGGTAAACCACGGCGCACCCGGGTGTTGATCTTGGGGGTCAACGGCTTTATCGGCAACCACCTGTCCGAGCGTCTGCTGCGTGACGATCGCTACGAGGTCTATGGCCTGGATATCGGCTCCGACGCCATCGAGCGCCTGCGCAGCCACCCCAACTTCCATTATGTGGAAGGCGATATCAGCATTCACTCCGAGTGGATCGAGTACCACATCAAGAAATGCGACGTGGTCCTGCCGCTGGTGGCCATTGCCACGCCCATCGAATACACCCGCAACCCGTTGCGCGTGTTCGAGCTGGACTTTGAAGAAAATCTCAAGCTGGTGCGCTATTGCGTCAAGTACAACAAGCGCGTGATCTTCCCCTCGACTTCTGAAGTGTATGGCATGTGCCAGGACCAGAACTTCGACGAAGACACCTCCAACCTGGTGGTCGGCCCGATCAACAAGCAGCGCTGGATCTACTCGGTCTCCAAGCAACTGCTGGACCGGGTGATCTGGGCCTACGGTGCCAAGGGCCTGAATTTCACCCTGTTCCGCCCGTTCAACTGGATGGGCCCGCGCCTCGACCGCCTGGACTCGGCGCGTATCGGCAGCTCCCGCGCCATTACCCAGTTGATCCTCAACCTGGTGGAAGGCACGCCAATCCGCCTGTTTGACGGCGGCGAGCAGAAACGCTGCTTCACCGACATTGCCGACGGCATCGAAGCCCTGGCGCGGATCATCGACAACGATAACGACGTGTGCAACGGCCAGATCATCAACATCGGCAACCCGGACAACGAAGCCAGCATCCGCCAGTTGGGCGAAGAACTGCTGCGCCAGTTCGAGGCCCATCCGCTGCGTGGCAACTTCCCACCGTTCGCCGGCTTTCGCGAAGTGGAAAGCAAAGCGTTCTACGGCGCCGGTTATCAGGATGTGGCGCACCGCAAACCGAGCATTGCCAACGCCAAGCGCCTGCTGAACTGGGCGCCGAGCGTGGCCATGAGCGAGACCATCGGCAACACCCTGGACTTCTTCCTGCGTGAAGCGATGCTGGAAGTCGCCCAGACCCGCGAAGCGGGCAAATAATGAAGGCAGGTTTGCGCATCGACGTCGACACCTACCGCGGCACCCGTGATGGGGTGCCACGGTTGCTGGAGTTGCTGGATGAGGCCGGCATCAAGGCGACGTTCTTCTTCAGTGTCGGCCCGGACAATATGGGCCGGCATTTGTGGCGCCTGATCCGCCCGCAGTTCCTGTGGAAGATGCTGCGCTCCAACGCGGCCGGGCTGTATGGCTGGGACATCCTGCTGGCCGGCACCGCCTGGCCGGGCAAACCGATTGGCCGCGACCTGGGGCACCTGATGCGCCAGGCCAGGGCGGCCGGGCACGAAGTGGGCCTGCATGCCTGGGATCACCATGGCTGGCAGGCCAATGCCGGGCGCTGGAGCGAGGCGCAGTTGGTGGAGCAGGTACGCCGTGGGCTCGACACCCTGGGCGATATCCTCGGCGCCCCGGTGCAATGTTCCGCCGCCGCCGGCTGGCGGGCCGATGAGCGTGTGGTGCAGGCCAAGCAAGGCTTTGGCTTGCGCTACAACAGCGATTGTCGCGGCAGCGGCCTGTTCCGCCCGCTCCTCGCCGATGGCCGCGCCGGCACGCCACAGATCCCGGTAGACCTGCCGACCTTCGACGAAGTGGTCGGGCCACAGGTCGCGGCCAAGGACTTCAACGGCTTCATTCTTGATCGGTTCACCGAATCGACACTCAACGTCTATACGATCCACGCAGAAGTAGAAGGGATTCTGATGGCCAATGAATTTCGCCAGTTGCTCGCCCAGGCCGGGCAGCGCGGCATCCAATTCCAGCCCTTGGGCGACTTGCTGCCGGCCGACCCGGCGAGCCTGCCCCTGGCGCATCTGACACGCGGCGTACTCGACGGCCGCGAAGGCTGGCTGGGAGTGCAAAAGGCATGATCCGACGTTGGGCCCTGCCCCTGCTCCTGTTGGTCTTCGGCCTGTGTTACCTGCTGCCGATGGTCACCCATGGCCTGTGGATCCCGGACGAAACCCGCTACGCGCAGATCAGCCAGGAAATGCTGCTGACCGGCAAATGGGCGTCTCCGCACTTTATGGGCATCCGTTATTTTGAAAAACCGGCGGCCGGTTACTGGATGATCGCCCTGGGCCAGGCCCTGTTCGGGCAGAACCTGTTTGGCGTGCGCGTGGCCTCTGCGCTGGCTACGGGCTTGAGCATCCTTTTGGTGTACTTCATGGCCCGGCGCCTGTGGAACGACCCGCGCAAGAGCCTGGTCAGCGCCGTGCTGTACATGAGTTTTGTCAGCGTGGCGATGTCCGGCGGCTACGCCAACCTCGATCCGCAGTTCAGCTTTTGGATGAACCTGACGGGGGTGGCCTTGTGGCTGTGTATCGACAGCCACAGCCGGCGCGCCCGCCTGGGCGCCTGGGCCTTGCTGGGGTTTGCCTGCGCCATGGGGTTCATGACCAAGGGCTTTCTGGCGTGGCTGCTGCCGGTGTTGATCGCCCTGCCCTACATGATCTGGCAAAAGCGCTTTGGCGAACTGCTGAGCCATGGCCTGGTGGCGGTGGCCGTGGCAATTGGGGTCAGCCTGCCCTGGGCGCTGATGGTGCATGCCCAGGAACCGGACTACTGGAACTTCTTCTTCTGGCACGAACACATCCAGCGGTTTGCCGGTGAGGATGCCCAGCATGAAGAGGCCTGGTGGTACTACCTGCCCTTGCTGGCCGCCTTCAGCTTGCCGTGGCTGGCCCTGCTGCCCTCCAGTCTGAAGCAGGCGTGGCAGGAAAAACGCACGCACAAGATCGGCTTCCTGTTGTTGTGGCTGTTGATGCCCCTGGCGTTTTTCAGCTTGAGCAAGGGCAAGCTGCCGGCTTATATCCTGCCGTGCCTGCTGCCTTTGGCATTGCTGATGGGCCATACCCTGGCCGACAAGCTGGCCCAGGCCCGTGGCCGGGTGTTGCAGGTCAATGGCTGGCTCAACCTGATCCTCGGGGTAGTGGGCCTGCTGGCCATCGTGTATTTCCAATTGAAGAAGCCGGTTTATACCCCGCAGCAGGAGCTGTCGAGCCTGGTGCTGGTGTTTATCGTGTTGCTGGGCTGGATCATCGCCAACCTGTTGCAGGCCGCCCGCCCGCTGCGCCTGTGGGCGGCGCCCGCCGTGGGCAGTTGGTTGCTGGTGGCCCTGGTGCCGGCAGCGTTGCCGCAGTCGGTGGTTTATAACAAGACCCCGGACCGCTTCATTGCCGACCACGCCCAAGCACTGGCCGGCACCCAGCGTTTGCTGAGTAACGACCTGGGCGCGGCCTCGGCCCTGGCGTGGCGGCTCAAGCGCCCGGACGTGACGCTGTACGACACCCAGGGCGAAGTCAAATACGGCCTGGCCTACCCCGACAGCGCTGCGCGCCGGGTCGACACCGCGCAAGTCCAGCAATGGATGACCGAGGCCCGTAAACAGGGCTCGGTGGGCGTGGTGATGCGGGTCAAGGGCGAGAGCGAAGTGCGCGAAGTCGAGTTATTGCCCAAGGACGGCCAGCGCTATGAGCAAGGCAACATGGTGATCCTGGTGTTCCCACAGGTGGCGCCTTGATCACCCTGCTGCTGCTCCTGGCCGCGTGCCTGCTGACCTGCCTGGGCCAGATCGCGCAAAAGTATGCCGTGGAAGGCTGGCGTGGGCAGCCGGCTGGCTGGGCCTTGAAACTGCGCTCGCCGTGGCTGTGGCTGGCGCTGCTGTGCCTGGGCCTGGGCCTGCTGGTGTGGCTGTTGGTGCTGCAACGCCTGGAGGTGGGGATTGCCTACCCGATGCTCAGCTTGAATTTTGTATTGATCACCCTGGTGGCGCGCTTTGTGTTCCATGAGCCGGTGGATCGCCGCCACTGGATCGGCGTGGCCCTGGTGATGGGCGGCGTGCTGCTGCTGGGAGGCCAGGTATGAGCCGGTTACGCGGTTTCACCCTGGCGTTATCCAGCGTGGCGCTAGTCAGTGCGGCCCAGTTGGGCATGCGCTGGAGCATGACACGCCTGCCCTTGCCGGCCGAGTGGCTCAACGCTCCGCTGGTTGATCCCCAGGCGCTGAGCGTGGTGGCCCTGGCTATCGTGGCCTACGCCCTGTCGATGCTCTGCTGGCTCGGCGCATTGCAGCACCTGCCCTTGGGCCGCGCCTATTCGTTGCTGAGTATCAGCTACGTCCTGGTGTACCTGCTGGCGGCCAGCCTGCCGGGCTTCAACGAACCCTTTTCCCTGTCGCGGACCTTGGGGGTGGCCCTGGTCATCCTTGGCGTCCTGACCATCAACTCCCGTCGTATCGGCCCTATAAGCCCCAGGAATACCCCATGAAAATCAGCGTATTTGGTAGTGGTTACGTTGGCCTGGTACAGGCCACCGTATTGGCCGAAGTCGGTCACGATGTGATCTGCATGGACGTTGACGAAAACAAGGTGCGCCTGTTGCAACAGGGCCATGTGAGTATTTTCGAGCCGGGGCTGGCCAGCCTGGTGCGGGAAAACCTGGAGAACGGCCGGCTGACCTTCACCAGCCAGGAAAAACTCGCGGTCGAGCATGGCGAAGTGCTGTTTATCGCGGTCGGTACACCGTCGGACGAAGACGGCTCGGCGGACTTGAAATACGTGTTGTCGGTGGGCGATGCGGTGGCCCGCCACCGCGTCGAACCGGTGATCCTGGTGGAAAAATCCACGGTCCCGGTGGGCACCGGCGACACCCTGCGGGCCCATATCGACAAGGCTCTGGCCGGGCGCAGCCTGGTGTTCGATATCGTCTCCAACCCGGAATTCCTCAAGGAAGGCTCCGCCGTGGCTGACTGCCGGCGCCCCGACCGGATCATCATCGGCTGCGAGCGCGAGGAAGTACGCGAGGTGATGCGCGACCTGTACGCGCCCTTCAACCGCAACCACGACCGCATCATCTTCATGGACGTGCGCAGCGCCGAGCTGACCAAGTACGCCGCCAACTGCATGCTGGCCACCAAGATCAGCTTTATCAACCAGATCGCCGAACTGGCCGAGCACCTGGGGGCCGATATCGAGTCGGTGCGCCTGGGCATCGGTGCCGATTCGCGGATTGGCTACCACTTTATCTACCCGGGCTGCGGCTACGGCGGCTCGTGCTTCCCCAAGGATATGCGCGCCTTGATCCACAGCGCCCAGCAGGCCAATTGCTCCAGTGACCTGCTCGAAGCGGTGGAAGCCATCAACCAGCGCCAGAAAAGCAAACTGTTCGAGCGGATCCGGGCGTTCTACAAAGGCGAACTGCGCGGCAAGACCTTCGCCTTGTGGGGCCTGGCGTTCAAGCCCAACACCGACGACATGCGCGATGCGCCCAGCCGCGTGCTGATGGAGTCGCTGTGGGCCGCCGGGGCCAACGTGCGGGCCTTCGACCCCGAGGCCATGCAGGAAACCCAGAAACTGTACGGCGATGATCCGCGCCTGATGCTGATGGGCACCCCGGAATCGACCCTGGGCGGCGCCGATGCCTTGATCATCTGCACCGAGTGGCAGCAATTCAAGGCCCCGGACTTCGACCTGCTGCACGCGCGCCTCAAGGCTCCGGTGATCTTTGACGGGCGCAACCTGTATGACGCCGAGCGCCTGGCGCGCAAGGGCTTCGATTACTTCCCGATGGGGCGTGGGCAGTCCTGTGACTTACCGATCCCCCAACAACAGTGGGTGCCACGGTTGCTGGAGGCCTGAGGCGTGGACAAGAGGCTCGACCCTGCCCTGCGTCGCCAGTCCTGGGGCCTCGGCCTGCTGGCGCTGTTGCTGTTTATCGCCGGCAACTGGAACCAGGCGATCATTGGTTTCGACTCGCGTTTTGTGCTGTTTGCCCAGGAGATGCTGCGCCACGGCCCGGGGTTTTTCCCCACCACCTATGGCCAGCCGTATGCCGATTACCTGTCGACCTCGACCCTGCTGACCTGGCTGTTATCGCTGCCCCTGGGGCGCGTCACCAGCCTCAGTGCCTGGCTGCCGACCGCCGTTGCATCGGCGTTCATTGTCGTGCTGGTCTACCGCCTGACCGCGCCTTACTCCCAGCGCTGGGCGCTGCTGAGCATCGCGTTGTTGTTGCTCAGCAGCACGTTTATCAGCGAAACCCGCGCGGTGTCCCTGGACCAGATGCTGGCGGCGGTGACCCTGGGCGTCTTTTACCTGGGCTATGCCCACGATCATTTCGCCAGCGCGCGGCGCCTGCCCTGGCTATTGCTCCTGTTATTGCTCGGCTTTGCGATTCGTGGACCCATCGGCCTGGTGATCCCCACGGGGGTGCTGTGCAGCTATTACCTGCTCAACCGCCAGTGGCGCCGGTTGTTCAGCGTCGGCCTGCTGGCCCTGGCGTTACTGGGGGCCTGCGTCGGCCTGCTGTTGCTGCTGGCCAAGCTCAGTGGTGGCGAAACCTTTATGCAAGACGTGATCCGTATGCAGTTCCTCGGGCGCCTGGACGGCCGCGAAGGGTCCAGCAGCGGGTGGTATTACTTCACCAGCTCCCTGGGCAATTATGCCCTGGCGTACCCGTTGGCCCTGCTGACCCTGCTTGCGCTGCTGCTCAGTGGCCGGCGCACTGAGCAGAGCGGCTGGCCGTTGTTGCTCGGTTGCATGGCCGCAGGGTTGATGGTGATGGTGGGCCTGTCGATCCCCGAAGCGAAGAAAGCGCGCTATGTGTTGCCGATGTTGCCCATGGTGGCGATCATCGCCGCGTACCCGTTCCAGCGGGCCGATGGGCGCCTGTTCCAAGGGCTGCGGGGCTTGATGCTGGGGGTGTGGGCGCTGACACCGGGCCTGTTGATCGGGGCGCTGCTGGTCGCTCGCCAGCGTTTTGGGGCGCAGTTGGAGCACTTCCAGGGTGTGCTGGGCTTGCTGATCGGCTTGCAGGTCCTCAGCGCCGGGCTCCTCCTCAAGTGGCGCTGGCGCCCTGTAGGCCCGGCGTTTTGCGCGGTGCTGGCGGTGTGGGGCGTCTATATCCTGGTGGTCGAACCCCTGGAGCGCCGCCTGTACGACACCCGCACCTTTAGTCGCGAGGCCCATGCGCTGATCCAGCAGCACCCGGCGCCGCTGGTGTTGCATGGCCTGGGTAAAGATGCCAAGGCCATCAAGTTCATGGTCAACGTGACGTGTGACCGGGTGCCGCTGTTCACCCAGGCGCCGGCCGACCTGGCAGCGCTGCCGGCGCCGGCGTGGCTGGTGATGGACAAGGCCGACTTCGAGCGCCTCGACGCGCCGCGCTGGCGCGGATTGACGCCGGTCCTTACGGGGCCCTTCGATAAAAACACCTATGTGCTGCTGCGCTTGGACAAAGTGGCGCCCTGAGTGGGCACTATCAAGAAAGCTCCTACGTTTGTATCCGTAAATGCCGGTAGCGACTCCCCTACCGGCCCCATGACCCCAACGGTAAACTCGTTTTACATCTGCGCTACATAGTTACCGCCATGCGTTCACAAGACGCCTCAGAGGACCGCTGCCGTGCCTGACGAGCTATCGCCTGTTGCCGCTGCCATCGAGCCTGTACATGTCGGCTATATCCCGGTCACCCTCGACCGGCTGATGGAGCTGCGCGACGCCCTCGTGGCGCTCAAGGGGCCGCTGGCCAACAACCCGCACCTGCGGGAAAGCGTACACAAGCTACTGATCAACGCAGAGAACCACGACCGGGTGCTGGGCAAGATCAGCCCGGGGCGGGAGCCGTATTGATGCAAAATTACTGCACTTAACCTGCATTAATATGCATTGGCGGCCGTTTTGTTTGATCGGCACACTGCGCCGGTTCCTCCCCCTGATGTGGGAACTTTTGAAGGGCTTTACGGGAAACCGCAAAGCCCTTCTTTTTGCCTGAGGCCCGCTCGCCACTGGGTGGGCCCTTGTCTGGCCCCCTCTTCTTACCCCCCTCCTTATATTTAGATTGGATTGCCCCGCAATGCTCGCTCGCTGGTTACCCGCTACTATCAATACCCGTCCCGCCGAATGGAGCCGTGCCGCCATCGGCATGGCCCTGGGCACCCTGTTGACCGTATGGCTCTGCGCCCAGGTATTTGGCCTGGAAGTGGCCATGCACCTGCTGGGCCCGCTGGGGGCTTCCGCCGTGCTGTTGTTTGCGGTGTCATCGGGGGCCCTCGCCCAGCCATGGTCGATCGTCGGCAGCTACCTGTGTGCCAGTGTGGTGGCCTTGCTGGTGGTCCGTGTCCTGGGACGTACCCTGGGCAGCGCCTGCCTTGCGGCGGGCCTGGCGGTGATCCTGATGTGTTGGCTGCGTTGCCTGCATCCGCCCTCGGGCGGCCTGGCCATGACCCTGGTCCTCGCGGACCCGGCAACTATCGCCCTGGGCTGGCAGGAAGTCGGGCCGGTAATGCTCGGCGCTGGCACTTTACTGCTCTCGGCCCTGGCCTACAACAACCTGACCCGCACCCGTTACCCCAAGGGCCCCAGCGAGGCGCCGCTGATGGTGCCGTTGCGGCCCCAGGAGGTGGACGCAAAAATCACCGCCGTGGACCTGGAGCAGGCGTTGGCGCAAATGGAGCAGTTTTTCGATGTCACCCCCAGCGAACTGGAAGAGCTGATCCATATCGCCGAAGACCATGCCCGCCGCCGCAGTATTGGCCAGGTGCTGGCCAGTCGGGTCTAGGCGTACACGCCCTGGTTTTTTATCCATGACCTGCTGCATAAATGCAAAGATGACCTGCAGGATTCCAGGTTGTACTGGGCAAATTTGCACTGGTACGATCGAGCGAGGGTTCGCCCCCGAATCATTTTGATAAAGAACAATAAAAGCAGGGAGTTACAGATGACCGCTCAGGCTCAGTCCCAGGCGACATGCAGCACCGAGTCCTCCCAGGACAGCGTCCTGGCCGAAGTACGCAACCACATCGGCCACCTGACCCTCAACCGCCCCGCCGGCCTCAACGCCATCACCCTGGATATGGTCCGCAGCCTCTCGGCGCACCTGCGCGCCTGGGCCGATGAGCCGCAGGTGCACGCCGTGGTGTTGCGCGGCGCCGGTGAAAAGGCCTTCTGCGCCGGTGGCGATATCCGCTCGCTGTACGACAGCTTCAAGCGCGGCGACACCCTGCACGAAGACTTCTTCGTCGAGGAATATGCCCTCGACCTGGCCATTCATCATTACCGCAAGCCGATCCTCGCCCTGATGGACGGCTTTGTCCTGGGCGGCGGCATGGGCCTGGTCCAGGGTGCCGACCTGCGGGTAGTCACCGAGCGCAGCCGCCTGGCCATGCCGGAAGTGGCCATCGGTTATTTCCCGGACGTGGGTGGCAGCTACTTCCTGCCGCGCATTCCCGGCGAACTGGGGATTTACCTGGGGGTGACCGGGGTGCAGATCCGCGCTGCCGACGCCTTGTATTGCGGCCTGGCCGACTGGTATCTCGACAGCGCCAGGCTGGCCGAACTGGACCAGAAGCTCGACCACCTGCAATGGCACGACTCGCCGCTCAAAGACCTGCAGGGCCTGCTGGCCAAGCTTGCGCTGCAACAATTACCGGATGCGCCGCTGGCGGCCCTGCGCCCGGCCATCGACCACTTCTTTGCCCAGCCGGATGTGCCGAGCATTGTCGAGCAACTGCAGCAAGTGACCGTGGCCGACAGCCATGAATGGGCCGTGAGTACCGCCCAACTCATGCACACCCGTTCGCCGCTGGCCATGGCCGTCACCCTGCAAATGCTGCGACGCGGACGCCACCTGGCACTGGAAGACTGTTTTGCCCTGGAGCTGCACCTGGACCGCCAGTGGTTCGCCCGCGGCGACTTGATCGAAGGCGTGCGCGCGCTATTGATCGACAAGGACAAAGCCCCGCGCTGGAACCCGCCCACGTTAGCGGCATTGGACCAAAAACACGTCGACAGCTTCTTCCAAGACTTCGCGAAGAACGGGAACTAACTCATGCAAGACATTGAATTTACAGAAGAACAAATCATGATTCGCGACATGGCGCGCGACTTTGCCCGTGGCGAAATCGCTCCCCATGCCCAGGCCTGGGAAAAAGCCGGCTGGATCGATGACGGCCTGGTGGCGAAGATGGGCGAACTGGGCCTATTGGGCATGGTGGTGCCGGAAGAATGGGGCGGCACCTATGTGGACTACGTAGCCTATGCCCTGGCTGTCGAGGAAATCTCGGCGAGCGACGGTGCGGTCGGCGCGCTGATGAGTATCCATAATTCAGTGGGTTGCGGGCCGATCCTCAACTACGGCACACCCGCGCAGAAAGAGACCTGGCTGGCCGAGTTGGCCAGTGGCCAGGCCATCGGCTGCTTCTGCCTGACCGAACCCCAGGCCGGCTCCGAAGCCCACAACCTGCGCACCCGCGCCGAACTGCGCGATGGCCAATGGGTCATCAACGGTGCCAAGCAGTTTGTCAGCAATGGCAAGCGGGCCAAGTTGGCAATCGTGTTTGCGGTGACCGACCCGGAGCTGGGCAAAAAAGGCATTTCGGCGTTCCTGGTGCCCACCGACACCCCAGGCTTTACCGTGGACCGCACCGAACACAAGATGGGCATCCGCGCCTCGGACACCTGCGCCGTGACCCTCAGCCAGTGCAGCGTGCCTGAGGCCAACCTGCTGGGCGAACGCGGCAAGGGCCTGGCCATTGCCCTGTCCAACCTCGAAGGCGGGCGCATCGGCATCGCCGCCCAGGCCCTGGGCATCGCCCGCGCCGCCTTTGAAGCGGCCCTGGCCTACGCCCGGGATCGGGTGCAGTTCGACAAGGCCATCATCGAGCACCAGAGCGTGGCCAACCTGCTGGCCGACATGCAGACCCGCCTCAATGCCGCCCGCCTGCTGATCCTGCATGCCGCGCGTTTGCGCAGTGCCGGCAAGCCGTGCCTGTCCGAGGCCTCCCAGGCCAAGCTGTTCGCGTCGGAAATGGCCGAGAAGGTCTGCTCTTCGGCGATGCAGATCCATGGCGGCTATGGCTACCTCGAAGACTACCCGGTGGAGCGTTACTACCGGGATGCGCGGATCACCCAGATTTATGAGGGCACCAGTGAGATCCAGCGCATGGTGATTGCCCGGGAGCTGAAGCACTATCAGCTCTGATCGGAAAGGATCGCTCCCTTTATATATAAGGGAGCCATTGGCACATAAGAGACGGTCATAAGTTTTCTATGTCGAACTTCACATTCGCCGTCAACTTCGTGTTTTCCCGTTCGGCCTCAATCAGCATCGTTCCGTGAGCACGCTTTCTGTCTGAAGAAAACGTAACGTCAATGTGGCCGCTTTTTGTCAGCCAGGGTTTTAATGAATCCAACGAATAATAATCCAAGGAGCGGAGCTCCTTGTCATCGTACTCATACTTGCCAGTGGGAGTGCCTCCCTCCAAAGCCGCCTCTATAGCCGTAAGATTGGGTGATATCCCTCGGTCACCGTATAGGTGAACTGAATTCTGGAGGTTGCCATACCAAACATAGTCCGCCACAAAATCCGGTTCAGAAGTGCCTCCTATTGTTATTTTTGCCGTCATTGTTCCTTTTAAACAGACACTGTCGTTTGGGTTTTTTCTACGCGTATCGATATACATATTCTCACCATCCAAGTGACTGATTAGTAGGGTGTGCGCCCATTAGATAACGAGTGGTGAATATTAAAAACTGTCAAATCTGACAGTCTAAAAAGTTGTTTTTTATTGCTTTTCATCGCAGTTGGTGCCCTTCTGCCAGTGGTGCCCGGCAGCCTGCCCGTGCAATGCCCGTAACGCCGACTATTCTGACTAGCGCCCAGTGCCCGTTCCCGCCACACAGGAGGTGTGCCATGAGTGCCGTCGATCATCGGATCCACGCCGAGCGGATCAGTCAGGAGCGTTACATCCAAGCCCCCATCGAAGCCGTCTACGACTACGTGACCCAGCCGGATCGCTGGCACGAGTGGCACCCCACCTCATTGAGCGCAGACACCGGCACCCGTGGTTCACTGCCCGCCGGTCAGCGCTTCACCGAGATAATCGACCTGATGGGCGTGCGCGTGCCCATGAGCTACCGGGTGCAGATCGCCGTGCCGCCCCGGGAGTTCAAGACCGTTTTTACCTCACTCGCCGTCGATGGCAGCATTCACTACTTTCTCCAGGCTCGCGGCAGCGGCACCTTGTTCACCCGGGTGCTGAGCTATGAGACCGAACTGCAACTGCAGGCCTTGCAAGTGCGCATGGTCGAGCTGTCGAATCAGGCCATGGATCAACTCAAGCAGCGCCTGGAAGCGTCTTGAGCTGACAAAACTGTCATCTTTGTCTCAGTTTGCCGACAGCTACGGACGCTAAGCTGCGTGCTTGTCGCGTGCCCGTATAATTTAGAAACATAACCACCTCACCTGATGCGCAAAAGCACGGACAATGCGCCCTCTTTGCGCACTCCGTAACCGATGGGACCTGTCTATGAAAACCACCCTGCGCCTGACTTTACTATCCGCCCTGTTCATGACCACCCTGGCCCAGGCGGCCGAGTTGATCCCGATTGATGTGCACCGCGACGCCAACTGCGGCTGCTGCAAGCAATGGATCAGCCATCTGGAAAGCAACGGGTTCAAGGTCAATGACCATGTCGAAGCCGATATGAGCGCGGTCAAGCAGCGCCTGGGCGTGGTTCCGCGCCTGGCTTCGTGCCATACCGCCGTGATCGACGGCAAGTTCGTCGAAGGCCATGTGCCTGCCGACCAGGTATTGGCCCTGCGCAAGCGCAACGACCTGCTGGGCATCGCGGCCCCGGGCATGCCCATGGGCTCGCCGGGGATGGAAACCGAGGGCATGAGCGACGCGTATCAAGTCATTGGCCTGACCCGCGAAGGCAAAGACGTAGTGGTAGCCCAATACCCGGCCCGCTGAGCAATGCTCGCGGGCTATGCCGGGCTGTTTTTCAGCGCGTTTGGCGCCGCCACACTGTTACCTCTGCAATCGGAGGCGGTGCTGGTGGCGCTGCTGCTCAATGGCAGCTACTCACTGTGGTTGCTGCTCGGCATCGCGACCCTGGGCAATGTGTTGGGCTCTTGGGTCAACTGGTTGCTGGGGCGTTCGGTCGAGCTGTTCAAGGACCGCCGCTGGTTCCCCGTCAGCGCCACGCAGCTGGAAAAATCCCGCCGCCATTATCGACGCTGGGGCCATTGGTCACTGCTGCTCAGTTGGCTGCCGATCATCGGCGACCCCCTGACCCTGGTGGCCGGGGTGATGAAGGAACCGCTGTGGCGTTTTGTGCTGATCGTCAGCCTGGCCAAGGCGGCCCGTTATGCCATGGTGGCAATGGTCACGCTGCACTGGATGTAACACCGCCAGTCGCGAGGGCTTCAAGTTAGCGCGGTACCGGCAACGGGGTGTCTGTGCTGAGGCTATCTGCCCAGGCCTGGACCGCTTGGTGGTCAATGACGCGCCCAGCGTCAACATCATCCAAGGCTTCGCGTGTCAGGCGGCTACGCTCTTCTTCCTGGTCGATCCAAACGGACAGAGCCTGTAGCTTGCTGTAACAGGTTAATCCCCGCTTAATCCACCCGCCACAGCATCCGGGAGCATCGCCCCAGGAGCCTTCCCATGCCGCTGACACGCTCGTTTCTCTTTACCGGCCTGCTGGCCACTTGCGCCCTGCCTGCCTTGGCAGCCATACAAAACCCAAGCTATGGCCCGCAGTTGCAAGGCTTCCCATACCCGTATCCGCTCGAACACTTCGACTTCCAGTCCCAGGGCCAGGCCGTGCAAATGGGTTATATGGATGTGCCCGCCAAAAGCCCCGCCAATGGCCGCAGCGTGGTGTTGATGCATGGCAAGAACTTCTGCGGTGCGACCTGGGAGGCCTCGATCAAGGCCCTGAGCGAGGCCGGCTACCGGGTGATCGCCCCGGATCAGATCGGCTTCTGCACCTCCAGCAAGCCTGAGCACTATCAGTACAGCTTCCAGCAGTTGGCAATCAACACTCATCAGCTCCTGCAAAAGCTCGGCATTCCCAAGGCCACCCTTGTCGGCCACTCCACCGGTGGCATGCTGGCTACCCGCTACGCCCTGCTCTACCCCAAACAGACCGAGCAACTGGCACTGGTCAACCCGATCGGCCTGGAAGACTGGAAGGCCCTGGGCGTGCCCTATCGTAGCGTCGACCAATGGTATGCGCGCGAGTTGCAACTGAGCGCCGATGGCGTGCGCGAGTACGAGCGCAAGACCTACTACGATGGCCGCTGGAAGCCTGAATACGAACGCTGGGTGGACATGCTCGTCGGCCTGAACCAGGGGCCTGGCCATAAGCGGGTGGCGTGGAACTCGGCGTTGATTTACGACATGATCTTCACCCAGCCGGTGTACTACGAATTCAAGGACCTGCAGGTGCCAACCCTGCTGTTGATTGGGACATCGGACATTACCGCCATTGGCAGCGATAACGCACCGCCCGAGGTCAAGGCCAGGCTCGGTCACTACGACAAACTGGGCAAGCAGGTGGCCAAGCTGATCCCCCGCTCGACCTTGGTGGAGTTCCCGGGCCTGGGCCATGCACCACAGATGGAAGAGCCTGTGCGCTTTCATCAGGCGCTGTTGCAAGGGTTGCAGGCGCTCTGAGCTTCTTAAGGGTATCCAGGCATGGCGGGCGGGCGGTGCTTGCATGAAAAATTTTGATATTTGACTTCATGAATATAATTTAACTTCATGATTTATATATAAATTATATCTTGATAAATCACTTTAAGTAGCCTGCTGCACTGCTATCGAGCAGCCCGCCCCCGACGCCCCATCAAGAGGCAACCCCCGCCGACACGGGTGTTGCAAATTAAATTGTCCTACAACCCTTGCAGGCCCTGGGCTCTGTCCTAGACTGAAGAACGATGGGTCATCGATCAGAATAAAAGCCCCCGCAAAAAATCGAAACTTTCCAACTCTGCCGCAGGTCAGGTTTAAGGTAGGGCGCACGCCACCGGCACCAGCCGGACGTCCGCCCATCCAATCTATCTATCAGTTCGGTGCAATTGGCATAAGCCTTGCCAGTCTGTGCAGTGCTAGTGCGCGTGACCGCAGGACGCGGTTGACTTTCGCCGAGGGCGCCAGGCTCTCGGCTGACCAACACATGGGAGATAACGATGATCAGTGCCGCTTCGGGAATTCAGGGACAGCGTTTCAGTCAGCCGGTCGATGGGCCAACCACTCTGGTTGACCTTCCCGGCACAGTGCGGCCGGTCTCGTCTCAAAACCCCAATCGCAAGAAAGTCCTGTTTGTGACCTCGGAACTGGCTGACCTGGTGAAAACCGGTGGCCTGGGCGATGTGTCCGCCGCCCTGCCCCGGGCCATGGCCCATCTGCATGATGTGCGGGTGTTGATTCCGGGCTACCGCCAAGTGCTCGACAGCGACAACCCGATCCATATCATCGGCGAACTGGGGGGCCATGCTGCGCTGCCGCCGTGCAAGATCGGGCGCATGGACCTCAAGGACGGCCTGGTCATCTATGTGCTGATCTGCCCCGAGCTGTACGAGCGTGAAGGCACGCCCTACGGCGCCAACAACGGTCGCGACTGGCCCGACAACCATATCCGCTTCGCCCGCCTGGGCCTGGCCGCTGCCGATATTGCCGCCAACCTCGCGCAAATCCACTGGTGCCCGGACCTGGTGCACGCCCATGACTGGCCGGCGGGCCTGGCCCCGGCCTATATGCACTGGCGTGGGTCACGCACGCCCACCCTGTTTACCATCCATAACCTGGCCTACCAGGGCGTGGTCAGCCTGGCTTCGTGCCCGGAACTGGGGATTCCCGACCATGCCTTGCAACAGGAAGGCATGGAGTTCTACGGCAAGATGTCGTTCCTCAAGGCGGGCATGGCCTATTCCAGCCATATCACCACGGTCAGCGCCACCTACGCCCGGGAGATCACCACCCCCGAGTTCGGCTGCGGCCTGGACGGTTTCCTCGCCAGCAAGACCCAGCAAGGCCTGCTCAGTGGCATCCCCAATGGCATCGATGAGAGCTGGGAATCGTCCACCGACCCGCACCTGGATCACCCCTTCAATATCGGCGACTGGCAAGGCAAGGCGGTCAACGCCAGCCATGTGCGCCAGCTGTTCGGCCTGGATGAATCCACCGGCCCCTTGTTTGCCGTGGTGTCGCGCCTGGTGTACCAAAAAGGCCTGGACCTGACCGAAGCCGTGGCCGGTTTTATCGTCGAGCATGGCGGGCAGATTGCGATCATCGGGCGTGGCGAGCCGGAAGAAGAACAGGCCATGCGCGCCCTGGCCCTGCGTTTCCCCGGCCGCATCGGCGTGCGCATCGGCTTTAACGAAACCGACGCCCGCCGCATGTTCGCCGGCAGCGACTTTTTGCTGATGCCCTCGCGCTACGAGCCGTGCGGCTTGAGCCAGATGTACGCCCAGCGCTTCGGCTCGCTGCCGGTGGCGCGCAATACCGGCGGCCTGGCCGACACCATCGAAGACGGCGTGACCGGGTTCCTGTTCGATGAATCCACCGTGCCAAGCTATGAAGCGGCCCTCAATCGCGCCTTCAAGGTATTCGCCTTCCCCGACCTGCTCAACGCCATGCGCTGCCGGGCCATGGCCGCCCCCTTCAACTGGGGCCAGGCCGTTGCACCCTATGCCGAACTTTACGAGCAACTGGTAGCGAAAGGGCTGGGAAAATCGGGGAAAGTCTAAAGAGGTTGGGATAGATGCCGTCACGGACTCTGGAAACATGGCCCCACGGCGCGATCCTGCAGGATGCGCAACACACCCGCTTCGCCCTGTGGGCGCCGGATGCCTTTTACGTCAGCGTCGAGCTGCAAGGTGGCCAGTCGGTGCCCATGCTGCCCCAGGCCGAGGGGTGGTTTGTTGTCACCTTGCCCTGCCTGGCCGGCACCCGCTACCACTTCAACATCGAGGGTGAGCGCGATGTGCCGGACCCGGCCTCACGCCTCCAGTACGCGGGAGTGCATGGCGACAGCGTGGTGGTCGACCCGCTGGCCTACTCCTGGCGCCACGGCACCTGGCAAGGGCGGCCCTGGCATGAAGCGGTGATCTATGAGCTGCATGTGGGGCTCCTCGGTGGTTATGCCGCAGTGGAGCAGCATCTGCCACGCCTGGCCGAACTGGGTGTCACCGCCATTGAGCTGATGCCACTGGCGCAATGCCCCGGTGAGCGCAATTGGGGCTACGACGGGGTCCTGCCCTATGCGCCGCAAGCGTCCCTGGGCACGCCGGACCAGTTGAAGCACCTGATCGACAGCGCCCATGAGCATGGCCTGGCGGTGATCCTCGATGTGGTCTACAACCACTTCGGCCCCGACGGTAACGACCTGGGCCAGTATGCCAAAGGTTTTTTCCGCGAAGGCACCCACACCCCCTGGGGCGCCGGGATCGACTTTCGTCGCCGCGAAGTGCGCGATTTCTTTATCGAAAACGCCCTGATGTGGTTGCTCGAATACCGTTTCGACGGCCTGCGCCTGGATGCGGTGCATGCCATCAACGACCCGCCATTCCTCCAGGAACTGGCCCGACGGGTGCGCGAACAGGTGGACCCGTGCCGCCATGTGTGGCTGGTGCTGGAAAATGAATTCAACCAGGCCAGCCTGTTGCAGCAGGGCTTCGATGGGCAATGGAACGACGACGGGCATAACGCCCTGCACGTGCTGTTGACCGGCGAGACCGACGCCTACTACGCCGACTTTGCCGATGACCCCACCGCCAAACTGGCCCGCTGCCTGGGCGAAGGTTTTATCTACCAGGGCCAGACCACACGCCACGGCACCCGGCGCGGCGAGCCCAGCGGGCATTTGCCGCCCAGTGCCTTTGTATTGTTTTTGCAGAACCACGACCAGGTCGGCAACCGCGCCCTGGGCGAGCGCCTGCACCAACTGTGCTCGCCCCAGGCGTTGCAGGCGGCCACGACCTTGTTGTTGCTGTCGCCGATGATCCCGTTGCTGTTTATGGGTGAGGAAGTCAACGCCGCACAGCCTTTCCTGTTTTTTACCGACTACCACGGTGCGTTGGCCGAGGCCGTGCGCGAAGGCCGGCGCAATGAGTTTGCCGACTTCGCGGCCTTCAGCGACCCCCAGCGCCGCGCGCAGATCCCCGACCCCAACGCGCTGCAGACCTTTGAACGCTCCATTCCACGGTTTACCCAGGCGCCTGCGGCGTTGTATCGGCAATTGCTGGGCCTGCGCCGGCAACATATCGTGCCCCATCTGCCCGGCAGTATGGCCCTCGGCGCGCAGGTCCTGGGCCCGGGCGCGCTGTCGGCACGCTGGCGCCTGGGCAATGGCCGCGTGTTGCAGATCGACCTCAACCTGAGCCCGGCCACCCTGCACCACCCGGCCGGCCCTATCGCGCTGTTCAGCACCAGCGGTGCCCCTGGGGTGCTCACGCCCTTCTCTGCCCACGCCAGCCTGACGCCGGGCGCCCCCTCATCCTCTGTTGGAGAACACCCTTGAGCGACGCGCAATTGCAACGCCTCGCCAGCCGTGCAGGCCTGGCGGTGGATTGGATCGACGCCAATGGCCGAGCGCAGCAGGTCAGCGCCGACGCGCTGCGCGCCGTGCTCAATGGCCTTGGCCACCCCGCCGACACCGACGAAGCCATCGCCGCCAGCCTGCAAGCCCTGGAACGCGCGCAGCAAGACCGCCATCTTGCACCGCTGTTGACCGTAGACGTGGGCAGCAGCCTCGACCTGGCCGCGCACTTTGCCCCCGGCACGCCGTGCCAGGTTTATCTGGAGGACGGCAGCACCCTGGACCTTGAGCTGGATGCCCAGGCCAGGCTGCCCGGCACCCTGCCCGTGGGCTACCAGCGGGTGCAGGTCGCCGGGCAACCCTTCACCCTGGCCGTTGCCCCCCAGCGTTGCTTCAGCGTCGCCGAGGCGGTGGGCTGCCAGCCCGCCCGCGCCTGGGGCCTGAGCGTGCAGCTGTATGCCTTGCGCCGCAGTGGCGATGGTGGCTTTGGCGATACCCAGGCCCTGGAGCAACTGGCCCGCGCAGCCGCTGAGCGCGGTGTCGATGCCCTGGCCATCAGCCCCCTGCACGCCATGTTCAGTGCCGATACCCAGCGCTATAGCCCGTATTCGCCTTCCAGTCGCTTGTTCCTCAACAGCCTGTATGCCTCGCCGGCGTGCATCCTCGGTGAACGGGCGTGGCGCAGCGCCATTGAGGCCACGGGGCTGGCCGATGAGTTGCAAGAGCTGGAACAACAAAGCCTGATCGACTGGCCCGCCGCCGCCAAGACCAAGCAGCGCCTGCTGCGTGCCCTGTACGACGACTTCCGCCAGGGCGAGCACCCGCAACAGGCCGACTTCCTGAGCTTTCGCCAGGCCGGCGGTGAGGCCCTGGAAAACCACTGCCGCTTCGAGGCCGTGCAGGCCGAGCGCGCCGCCCAGGGCGAAAGCCTCGACTGGCGCCAATGGCCCGAAGACTGGCGCGACCCGGGCAGCGCCACGCTCACGCAGTTTGCGGCCGAGCAAGGCGAAGCGATTGGCTTCTACGCCTTCACCCAATGGCTGATCGCCCGCTGCCTGGAGCGCGCCCAACAAGCCGCTCGCGGCAGTGGCATGGGTATCGGCCTGATTGCCGACCTGGCGGTGGGGGCCGATGGCGCCGGCAGCCAGGCCTGGAGCCGCCAGGATGAACTGCTGGCCGACCTCACCGTGGGCGCACCACCGGATATCCTCAACCGCGCCGGCCAGGGCTGGGGCATCTCTGCGTTTTCCCCCGAAGGCCTGAAACGCAACGGGTTCCGCGCGTTTATCGAAATGCTGCGGGCCAACTTCGCCCATGCCGGCGGTTTGCGGATCGACCATGTGATGGGCCTGCAACGGCTGTGGGTCATCCCCAGGGGCGCCTCGCCCAGACAAGGCGCGTACCTGTATTACCCGGTGGACGACCTGCTGCGCCTGCTGGCTCTGGAGTCCAGCCGCCACCGGGCGATTGTGCTGGGCGAGGATTTGGGCACGGTGCCCGAGGGCCTGCGGGAAAAACTCAGCGCCCGCGCCATGCTCGGCATGCGCGTGCTGTTATTCGAGCAGGACCATGGCGGGCGCTTCACGCCGATCCTCGACTGGCCGGACAACGCCCTGGCCACCACCAGCACCCATGACCTGCCGACACTCAATGGCTGGTGGCACCACCGTGATATCGAGTGGAATGTACAGCTGGGGCTGATCGATACGCCCACGGTGGAGCAATGGAGCGAACACCGCCAGCGTGAACGCGCGGCACTGCGCCAGGCCTTGGGCCAGGATCCGCAGAACTTTGGCGCTGCGCTGCGCAACGAAACCGACGCCCTGCTCGATGCCAGCGTGCGCTACCTCGGCCATACCCGGGCGCCCCTGGTCTTGCTGCCCCTGGAAGATGCCTTGGGCACCCTGGAGCAAGCCAACCTGCCCGGCACCCTCGACACCCATCCCAACTGGCGCCGCCGCCTGCCGGGGGATGCCACGCACCTGCTCGACGATGACAACGCCGCACGCCGCCTGGAACTGCTGGCGGTGGCGCGCCAGCAGGCCCTGGAGCGTGACCGATGAACGCCCCTGTGCTACGGGCCACCCAACGCCTGCAATTCCACCAGGGCTTTACCCTTGACGACGCGGTGCCGCTGGTGCCGTACTTTGCCCGCCTGGGCATCAGCCACCTGTACGCCTCGCCCCTGCTCAAGGCCCGCGCCGGCTCGATGCATGGCTACGACGTGGTGGACCCGACCACGCTCAACCCGCAGCTGGGCGGCGAGCCGGCGCTACGCCGCCTGGTGGCGGCCCTGCGCGCGCACGACATGGGGCTGATTCTGGACATCGTGTCCAACCATATGGCGGTTGGCGGCAGCGACAACCCCTGGTGGCTGGACCTCCTGGAATGGGGACGCCTGAGCCCCTACAGCGAATTCTTCGATATCCAGTGGCACTCGCCGGACCCGCTGCTCAAGGGCCAACTGTTGCTGCCCTTTCTCGGCAGCGACTACGGCGAAGCCTTGCAAAGCGGCACGCTGCCCCTGCGCTTCGATCCGGGCCAGGGCCGTTTTTTTGTCGAGCACTACGAGCACCATTTTCCGATCTGCCCCCGTGACTATGGCGCTATCCTGCGCAGCCACCCTCCCCTCAAAGACCTCGCCGACCGCTTCAGCGCCCTGGCCTATCAGGCCGATGCCTGGCCCCTGGCCGCCAGCCTGAAACAGGAACTGGCCGCACAGGCCCGCAGCCCCTTGAACCTGGCCGCCATCGAACACGCCCTGGGCCTGTTTGATGGGCGCCAGGGCGAAGGTTTCGCGCGCCTGCATCAGTTGCTGGAACAGCAAGCCTATCGCCTGGCCAGTTGGCGCACGGCGGCGGATGACATCAATTGGCGGCGCTTTTTCGATGTCAACGAGTTGGGCGGCCTGCGGGTCGAACGGGCCATGGTGTTCGAGGCCACCCACGGCAAGATTTTCCAGCTGATCAGCGAGGGCCTGGTGGATGGCCTGCGTATCGACCATATCGACGGCCTGGCCGATCCCCGTGGCTACTGCCGCAAGTTGCGCCGGCGCGTGGACGGGTTGTCGCCAACCCGGCACTTGCCGATCTTTGTCGAGAAGATCCTCGGCAGCGGCGAAACCCTGCGCGAAGACTGGCGGGTCGACGGCACCACCGGCTATGAGTTCATGAACCAGGTGTCGCTGATGCAGCACGATCCCCAAGGGTTCGAGGCATTGGCCCGGCTGTGGAGCGCCACCAGCGAGCGGCCCTCGGCATTTATCGAGGAAGCGTACCTGGCTCGGCAACAGATCCTCAACGGCTCCCTGGCCGGGGATTTTGAAAGCGTGGCCCAGGCCCTGCTGCAAGTGGCCCGTGCCGATGTGATGAGCCGTGACCTGACCCTGGGTGCGATCCGTCGCGCCTTGCAGGCGCTGGTTGTGCACTTCCCGGTGTACCGCACCTATATCAGCGCCTGTGGCCGCAGTGCGGCTGACGAGGTGGTGTTCCAACAGGCCCTGGCCGGTGCCCGTGAAACCTTGAGCGAGGCCGACTGGCCGGTGCTCGACTACCTGCAACAATGGCTCGGCGGCCAACCCTGGCGCGAGCGCGCCTGGGGACAACCACGCAAGCGCCTCAAGCATGCCTGCGTGCGCTTCCAGCAACTGACCTCGCCGACAGCCGCCAAGGCCGTGGAAGACACTGCGCTCTATCGCTCGGCGGTGCTGCTCGCGCGCAATGATGTGGGGTTCAATACCGAACAGTTCAGCGCGCCCCTGGCCGACTTCCATGCCGCCAACCAGCAGCGCCTGCAGACCTTCCCCGACAATCTGCTGGCCACGGCCAGCCACGACCACAAGCGCGGCGAAGACAGCCGCGCGCGCCTGGCGGTGCTCAGCGAGTGCGCGCCGTGGTATGCCGAGCAGGTGCAGCACTGGCGCACCCTGGCCATGCCCTTGCGCGATGACCTAGCCATTCCGTCGGCCGCTGATGAGCTGATTCTCTATCAGGTGCTGCTGGGCAGTTGGCCCCTGGACCTGGATCTGCAGGACACCGGTGACTATCAGCGGCGCCTCTGGCAGTGGCAACAAAAAGCCCTGCGCGAAGCCAAGCTGCACAGCAGCTGGAGTGCGCCCAACGATAGCTACGAGCAGGGTGTCGACGCCTTCCTCAGCCGTTTGCTGCTCGAGCCCAGCGGCTTGCCCTTGCGCACGGCGATCCACGCGGCCGCCCAGGCCATCGCCCCCGCTGGCGCCTTGAACGGGCTGGCGCAATCCTTGCTGCGCAACACCGTGCCAGGCGTGCCGGACCTGTATCAGGGCGATGGGTTCTGGGACTTGAGCCTGGTGGACCCCGACAACCGGCGGGCCGTGGATTTCAATGCCCGGCAACGGGCACTGGCGACAGCCCCGCACGCTTTGCTTGAGCGCTGGCGTGACGGGCACTTGAAGCAGGCGCTGATCGCCCAGGTGTTGAACCTGCGCAAAGCCCACCCGCTGCTGTTTGCCAGGGGGCGCTATGTGCCGCTGCCCGTGCTGGGCAGGCATGCCCAACGGATTGTCACCTTCAGCCGCGAGTATCAGGGCCAGTGGCTGTTGGTGGTGGTGCCACGCTGGACCCACACCCTGCTTGAAAACAGCGCGTGCCCCCAGGTGGATGCGCAAGTGTGGGGCGATACCCGGATCACATTACCGTTCGACGTCACGTTGCAAAACTGGAAGGGACTTTTGCAAACCGGTGCAGTCACACCCAACAAGGAGCTACTGATCAGCGCTGCCCTGAGGGATATACCGGTGAATGTCTTTATCCATTCTGACGATCAAGAAAGCTGAAACTCTCTGTGAGGAGCATTGCGATGAGCACCGAAGACAAACGCATTCGTGAATTCGCGTATCAGATCTGGGAGTCTGAAGGTAAGCCCGAAGGCCAGGAAGCCCGCCATTGGGAAATGGCCCGCAAGTTGGCCGAAGCCGAGGCCCAGACCCCCAGCAAACCCAAGGCCAGCACAAAGCCCAAGGCCAAACCGCCTGCGGAAAAACCCGCCGTGGCCAAGAAACCCCGGGCCCCGCGCAAGCCCGCCGGCTGACCCACCTCAGGCGCCGGTACACAACGCAATGATTGACCTGACCTGATGTCAGCACGGGCCCCGTTTGGCCTGAAAAAACCTTGCAGGAGCACCACCATGAGCAAGACACCCGATACCGAGCCGTCGCGGATTCGTGAAGGTTTACCCTTCCCCCTCGGCGCGACCTGGGACGGTCTGGGGGTCAATTTCGCGCTGTTCTCGGCCAACGCCACCAAGGTCGAGCTGTGCCTGTTCGACGACACCGGCGAAGTCGAGCTGGAGCGTATCGAACTGCCGGAATACACCGACGAGACCTTCCACGGCTACTTGCCCGACGCCCACCCGGGGCTGATCTATGGCTACCGCGTGTACGGGGCCTATGACCCGGCCAATGGCCATCGCTTCAACCACCATAAATTGCTGATCGACCCCTATGCCAAGCAACTGGTGGGCGAGCTCAAGTGGTCCGAAGCGCTGTTTGGCTACACCATCGGCCACCCGGATGCCGACCTGAGCTTTGATGAACGCGACAGCGCGCCCTTCGTGCCCAAATGCAAAGTCATCGACCCGGCCCATACCTGGGGCAACGACCAGCCGGTGCGCACGCCGTGGGACCGCACCATCCTCTACGAAACCCATCTGCGCGGCATCAGCATGCGCCATCCTTCGGTCCCGGAGGCGGTGCGTGGCACCTGCGCCGGGTTGATGGTCGACGATGTGCTCAAGCATATCCGCCAACTGGGCGTGTCGTCGGTGGAGTTGCTGCCGGTCCACGCCTTCGTCAATGACCAGCACCTGCTGCAAAAAGGCATGACCAACTACTGGGGCTACAACAGCATCGCCTTCTTTGCCCCCGACCCGCGCTACCTGGCCAGCGGCAAGATCGCCGAGTTCAAGGAAATGGTCGCGCACCTGCACGAAGCCAGGCTGGAGGTGATCCTCGATGTGGTCTACAACCACACCGCCGAAGGCAACGAGCAGGGCCCGACCCTGTCGATGCGCGGTATCGACAATGCCTCCTACTACCGCTTGATGCCCGATGACAAACGCTTCTATATCAACGATTCCGGCACCGGCAATACCCTGGACCTGAGCCACCCCTGCGTGCTGCAAATGGTCACCGACTCCCTGCGTTACTGGGCCACGGAGATGCATGTGGATGGTTTCCGCTTTGACCTGGCGACTATCCTGGGGCGTTATCACGACGGTTTTGACGAGCGCCACAGCTTCCTCGTCGCCTGCCGCCAGGACCCGGTGCTGCGCCAGGTAAAAATGATCGCCGAGCCCTGGGATGTGGGCCCCGGCGGCTATCAGGTGGGCAACTTCCCGCCGGGCTGGGTGGAATGGAATGACCGTTTCCGCGACACCGTGCGCGCGTTCTGGAAAGGCGATGACGGCCAACTGGCGGACTTTGCCGGGCGCATGACCGCCTCCGGCGAGATGTTCAACCAGCGCGGGCGCCGGCCCTATAGCTCGGTGAACTTCATCACTGCCCACGACGGCTTCACCCTGCACGACCTGGTGTCCTACAACGACAAGCACAACGAAGCCAACGACGAAAACAACCAGGACGGCAGCAATAACAACCTGTCGTGGAACCACGGCGTCGAAGGCCCGACCGACGACCCCGCGATCAACGCGCTGCGCCTGCGCCAGATGCGCAACTTCTTCGCCACCCTGCTGCTGGCCCAGGGCACGCCGATGCTGGTGGCCGGTGACGAATTCGCGCGCACCCAGCACGGCAACAACAACGCCTACTGCCAGGACAGTGAAATCGGCTGGGTCAACTGGGACCTGGATGAAGACGGCAAGTCGCTGCTCACGTTCGTCAAGCGCCTGATCAAGCTGCGCCTGGCCTACCCCATCCTGCGGCGCGGGCGCTTCCTGGTGGGCGACTACAACGAAGACATTGGGGTCAAAGACGTGACGTGGCTGGCCCCCGACGGCAACGAAATGACCATTGAACAGTGGCAAGACAGCCAGGGCCGTTGCCTGGGGATGCTGATGGATGGCCGCGCCCAGGAAACCGGGATTCGCCGGCCAGGCGCCGATGCCACGCTGCTGCTGGTGGTCAACGCGCACCACGACCTGGTGAATTTCCGCTTGCCCCAGGTGCCGGATGGCGGCTTCTGGACCTGCATGGTCGACACCCACCAGCCGGCCGTAAGCGGCCAGGAGCGCTTCGATTTTGACCACGAATACGCCGTGACCGGGCGTTCGCTGCTGCTGTTTGAACTGCAGCATGAGCCAGCGGCGTGAAAAGGGCTCGACGTGTTTCTACCAAGGGCCTGATGCACTCACCCTGAAAAAAATACGATTTTGCCCGACGACGGCGCGACGAATCCCCGGCTATGAACAATACTCATAGACGGCAATCCAGGATTCGGAGCGCCAGCGTGCCGTAATGGCCTTGCGCCATAGCGACAAAAAGGAGAGTCGACCCGTCAACGGGGTACGACCTGCATCATCAGGACAAGGACGTGACATTGATCAAACCCGCCCCTCTGCACGACAGTCGCCGCCTGCCGGCGCAAATCTGGAACAGTGCGCCGCAGCTGGCGCAAATCCCCACCATCAGCCCTTCCCTATTGGTGCCTCCTGGCTCACGCGTTGTTGTCGTTGCCCCCCACCCCGGTGATGAAGTGCTGGCCTGCGGCGGTTTGCTGCAACTGCTCAGCACCCTCGATTACCCCTTGAAGCTGATCTCGATCACCGACGGCAGTGCCAGCCATCCGGGTTCCAACCAGTGGTCGGCGCAGCGCCTGAGCGTGTTTCGCCCCCAGGAAAGTGTCGAGGCCCTGCGCCGCCTTGGCTTGCCCCTGCACAGCCTGAAGTGGATTCGCGGCGGCTTTTGCGACAACGCCCTGGCCGCCCGTGAACCCGCCTTGAGCCAATTTATTGCACGCTACCTGCAACCCGGTGATGTGGTGTTTACCACCTGGCGCAATGATGGCAATGACGACCATGATGCTGTCGGCCGGGCTACCGCCATCGCTTGTGCGCAGACCGGCGCGCGCCTGCTGGAGTTGCCGATCTGGGCCTGGCACTGGCCCGCCCGCGACGCCGGCCTCATGCCCTGGCAGTGCGCGCGCAAGGTGCGCCTCGACACCTGGAGCGTGGCGCGCAAACGCCACGCAGCCCACGCTTATGCCAGCCAGTTGCTTGGCGACCCGCTGATCGGCCTGGCGCCGATGCTACCGCCGGTGCTGCTGGAGCGCATGCGCGAACCCTATGAGATTGTGTTCCTGTAACTAGTCTATACCTGTTAATTCTGACAGTAGCGGGCCTTCCCGCCGGTTGCTAACGTGAAACAAGCGCTGCACAGGTTCAGGTGCAGTCGAGAAAGCCATGCCAACTCCTTGCACTGGCGATGTTTTACGAACAGGAAACCTGCTGTCCCTTCTCGTTATCGTGCTTCACGTTGCCATGGCCCTGAGCGTGCCTGCCCTTGCAGGCGGCAAGACGTCATCTCCCATCGAACGAGGGTGGATCATGAGCACACGGCGATATTCCCTGCTGTACCTGGGCATCTGGATGGCCAGCGCGACACTGATGTTCCCCCTCGCGCCACCGGCCGACGCAGCGTGTACGCCGGCAGTCACCGCCGGCGACGACACCACCACCTGCGACAGTGGCACCACGCCAGGCTTTACCGACCTCAATGGCCATAACACCCTCAACCTGCCCGCCGGTGGCAATGGCGCCATCACCAGCGCGGTGACCTTTGGCGATGGCAACGATCGGGTGCAGGCCCATTCGGGCAGCATGGGTGCCCTGAACATGGGCAACGGGGCGAATACTTTGCGCGTGGAACTGAATGCCGTGGTGGGCCCGGTAACCCAGGGCGATGGGGCCGATAGCGTACAAATCAGCGGCGGCAGCGTCGGTGCGATCAACCAGGGCGCTGGCATCGACACCTATACGCAAAGCGGCGGCCGCGTGACCAGCGTGGCCCAGGGCGATGGCCGGGATACGTTCATGATGAGTGATGGCGAGATTGTTGGCGCCTTTGAAGATGGCGATGTGGCCACCCAGTCCGGGGGCACCATCGGCCGCGTTGATATGAAGCTCGACAATAACTTCTACACCCTGCTGAACGGGCGGATCAACGGCAACCTGGTGACCGGCTTCGGCCTGGACACCATCACCGTTTCCGGGGGCTACATTGGCGGCAACGTCAGTGTCAGCGGGGGCAACGACCTGATGACCCTCAGCGGCGGCGTGATCAATGGCCAGATCCTCATGAGTTTCGGCAACGACCAGTTCAACTGGATTGGCGCCGGCACGATCAATTCCACGGTCAATATGGGCGCGGACAATGATACGGCGCTGCTGCAGAACCTGACGCAAGCCATCCTTGCCCCTACGCCCTTGATCGATGGCGGCCTGGGCAGCGACACCCTGACCTTTGACAACACCCAATCGGCCACCGCAGAACGCTACATCAATTGGGAAACGGTCAATCTCAACAACGGCTCGCGCTTTACCCTGGCCGGCGCTTTCAAGCTCGGTGATAGCGCCAGCGCCACAGGCGCCTTGAATATCGACGCCAGCAGTGTGCTGCTGGTCAGCCAGGGAGCCATCACGCCATTCACCGCTGGCCAGTTGGCCACCCTTAACAACAGCGGCCTGATCGATATGACCAGCGCCAGTACCAGCGCCACCGACAGCCTGACGGTCAATGGCAACTACACCGGCAACAATGGCCAGATTGCGCTGCAAAGCGTGCTGGGCAGCGACGGCTCGGCCAGTGACAAGCTGGTGGTGAGCCAGGGCACGCTACAGGGCACCACCCGCCTTGACGTCAGCAACCTGGGCGGGCCTGGGGCCCAGACCCTGAGCAATGGCATCCAGCTGGTCGAGGCCCTCAACGGTGCGACGGGCAGCGACCGGGCTTTCAGCCTGGCGGGCGGCTCGGTGTCCGCCGGGGCGTTTGAGTACTTCCTGTTCAAGGGCGGCGTCACCGCAGGCTCCGAACAGCAGTGGTACCTGCGCTCTGCCGTTGTCGCGCCACCGCTGCCCGACCCGGAGGACCCGGTGGTGCCGCCGCCGGTTCCCGCCGTGGGCACACCGGTGGACTTGCCAACGTCCGTGCCCGGTGCCGACCCGATCCCGCTCTATCGCCCCGAAGTGCCGGTGTATTCGACACTGTTTCCGGCGGCCCAACAGACGGTACGGGCCATGCTCGGGACCTACCACGAGCGCATGGGCGACCAAAGCCGCCAGACCGGCACCGGCTCATTCCCGGCGGGCTGGGGCCGGGTCTATGGCAACAGCCGCCGCCAGGCCTATGCCGGCACGGTCAGCCCACGGTTGGACAGCTCGGTCAGCGGTTTCCAGGTGGGCAGCGACCTGCATGCCTGGACCACCGCCAATGACCAGGTGCAGCGCCTGGGGTTCTTCGTCGGCCATAGCCGCTTGAGGGGTAATGTGGATGGCTTCAACCGAGGTTGGCAGCACCTGGATGCCGGCAAGACGACCTTGCGCGGTGACAGCCTGGGCCTGTATTGGACCCTGATCGACCCTTATGGCTGGTACGTCGATGTGGTGCTGATGGGCACCCGCCTCAAAGGCAGCAGCGAGTCTGATCGGGGGCTCAAGCTCAAGACCAAGGGGCATGATGTACTGGGTTCGGTGGAAGTGGGCATGCCGCTGCACATCACGCAAAACTGGGAGTTGGAGCCGCAACTGCAACTGATCGCCAATAAAACCCGGTTCGATCGCGAGCATGATGGGGTCTCCGAGGTGGCGTTTTCAGCCGACACGGCCCTCACCACCCGGCTCGGGGTCAGGCTGCGGGGCAGCTATCTGCTGGCTTCAATGCCGATCCAGCCCTATGTCCGCGCCAATGTCTGGCACGCGTCCTCCGGGACCAACCGGGTGCGCTTCAATGACGTCACGGATATCGATACCAAGCAGAAATCCACCACCCTGGGCCTGAGTGCCGGTGCCACGTTGCAGGTTTCCAGGCAGGTCAGCCTGTATGGCGAGTTGGGTTATGAAGGCAACCTGGACAGCAATGCCCTGGATGGGCACCAGGGCACTGTTGGCGTCGGGATGGCGTTCTAGCACGATGGACTATTGGAACACTTGGGCTTCGCCATCGACGGTTGCACTGATCCAGCGTGGCTCCATGGGATCGCTCCATACCGAACGGGGCGGCGTCCCTCCATCGCTGATCAGGATGCGCCTGCCCGACTGGCTCCACTCCTGCATCCGCGCCTTGAACGCAGCCGGGTAATCGGCTGCCCGGCAGGTGATACCGGCCCAGGGGTCGACGACCCAGGCGTCGTCCCACTCCGGCCCCACAAAGCCTTTGCTGCGCGGTTGCCCCGGCGGCCCGCCGACAATCGCGAAGGTATGGCCCTTGACCTGGGCGATCCGCGCACTGCCGCCACTGGCATTGATCGTATCAACGGCGACCTTGGCCATCTGGTCACAATTGCCGGCACCGGTCTTCAGGACCATTTCGGA
Source organism: Pseudomonas sp. ICMP 8385 (assembly GCF_002699915.1). Classification (NCBI taxonomy): domain Bacteria; kingdom Pseudomonadati; phylum Pseudomonadota; class Gammaproteobacteria; order Pseudomonadales; family Pseudomonadaceae; genus Pseudomonas; species Pseudomonas sp. ICMP 8385. The sequence continues at coordinate 179,126 of NZ_LKBY01000146.1, forward strand.
ATAGTTCGGCGCGCCCGTACGTGTATAAAGCCAACCCACCATTTCCGTCGCCGTCTCGCTGCGCGCGGCCTCACCGGCCAGCCCAGGGACCTGTTGGTTGGCTGAGCGGATGCCCGTGGCCTGGAACTGCTCGTCAACCGCTTTTCTCGCCCCTTGTGCATACACGCGGTTCTGTTGTTCGGCCGACAGTTGGGCAAAGTCAGCCGGCTTCTTGACCGGCGCCAGGCGAATCGGTTTTGCCGCGATCACCACATGCCCGGGGTTGTTGCCCGCCGCGTACACCCCCATCAGGACTTCGCGCTGTTTCTCGGGGGAAAGCCCCTGCAAGACACTGGCAAGATGGGTGATTTCCGCGGGCGACATGGGTTCGTCAGCCACGATTTTCTTGATCAGGCTCTCAAGGCTGGGCAGCACCACCAACGGATTGTCCGGAAGCCCCTGCGCCACGAAACCGTAGACATCCTTGTATTGGTCATACTGCTTGATGAATTGAACATCCAGCGCATCATTGCGGGTCATCCGGTGAAAATCGAGTTGCCCGTTGCCTGTCAGCTCGGCGTAATAGTGAACACCGGTATCCGCTTCGACCACTACGTACTGGTGGCCGCCATGGTTGATCTTGATCCCCCGGATGACACGCTGATCGTTACTCATATCGCTGATCGCATCCATCTTGACCACCACCGTATCCTGGTTGATCGCCCGGGGCACACCGAAATCGTCATAGCCAAAATCCGGCTCGTTGACCAGCGTGCCGCTTGTGCGAGGCTTGTAGGTCACGGGTTCTACACTCGCCATCGGCAGTAGTTCCTGGTTTCCCGCTTCATTGACGCGGTAACGACGGTGCTCGTGGATCACCGTGCGCGGCCCTTTTCCAGGCCCGGCCCCCGGAATCAGTCGCCGATGTTCAAGGGCCTGGGCGTCCTGGAAGACCGACGTTCCTCCTGGCTCGATCTGTTTGGTGTAGCACAGGTCGTTGAGGTCGCGTTTCAAGCGCCGGCCGCCGCCGCCACACGTCAGCACAAACCCTTCAAATAGCCCGCTATCGTCGGGGCCGCCGAGCTTGATCAGGCTCTCGGGTTTTTTCGGGTCATAGCGATAGACATCGTCACCGATTATCACGTCGCTGTGGTTGTGCCTCTGCAGAACCCGGGCCTGGTCACTGGAGATCCCTTCGGGCACCCGCAACGTCTTCCCTTGCCCAATGGGCCTGGGCGTCAGGGGAATTTGTGGGGTAACGTCGTAACGGCCTCGGCCAGGCAGTTTAAGGGCCGCAGACTGTTTGAACTTGCCGAGGCTGGCCTGGAGATTTTTCAGGCCCTCGCCCTGATACTTCAGCACACGACGCCCACTGCTACTCAACACGGGCATCAACGGGTCGAGAGGGTTGAGGTTGCGCGCAACGGAACCTGCGAACTTTTTCACCAACGGTGCAAATTTTGGCAGCAGGGCCCGCACGCCAATCTTGCCTGCCGTGGACACGAGGCGCACTGAGCCTGCGGCAAACTTGCCCGCCGGGCCGGCGAACGTCAGCAGCCCATCGGTGATCAGGTCTTTGATGCCCTGCTTGGTATCACCCTTGATCAGGTTCTCGATGCCACTCCAGAACGGAATAACCATCTGGCCGACGCCTTTGACCCGCTCCCAAAATGCGTCATCGTTTTTATGTGCCGCGCTTTCCCGGGCAGGGTCGGACTCGGCCCATTTTTTCAGCGTGTCCTCATCGACATAAAACAGATCCGTGGTAATGGCCTTGGTGATCGCCACTGAACGTTCGGACGCCAGGGTGTGCGGCACCGCACCTTTAGACGGATTGCCCGCCGCTGGAAAGTGCGCGAGCTGTTGCGGTACCACGATGGAAAAGCTCTTGGGCTTGGGGCCCTTGCCGGCCTTGTAGTCTGCCCACTGTTGCTTGAATTCGACCTTGCTGTCGGGGCGGGTATGGCGCACTACCAACTCTTCAGAAGGCGTACCATCAGCGGTATGGTCAATTGAAATAAAATCCTTGCCATAGTTTTTATCGGTGGGGTTGTAGGACTCCAGGATCGGCTTCAAGTCGTCGCGCCGGCGGGCGATGCCCTTGACCGGGTTCATTTCGTAATAGTTTGTCTCACCCTGGTGTACCGCCTTGAGAATAAACGCCGGACGTGTGATTGCCGCCTTTTTCTCCTCGTCTGTCTCATCGGTGCCGGGTTTTGTCCGCAGGGCATACAGCGTTACGTCACCCCGTTCAATCGCCTCGCGGTCCTTTAGCGGCAACTGGGCCAATTGGTTGTGGATAAGCGTTCCGTAGGCGACCTTGGTGTCGGCCAGGTATTTGTCAAACGCCCCCTGGAACTGTCCTTCATCATAAACAGGGTATTGATAGAGAATGTCCGAGGGGGTGATTTTCTCGCCGCTGGCATGCCTGTACAGCGCAAAAATAGGGCTGATCAGGCTCAGTAATTCGGTACGGGAAGTGCCCTTCTCCATACGCTCGAAATAGTCCTTGCGCATCGGCACATCGGCCATCATCTGCTCGGTTGCCGCGACCACACCGGCACTGTGCTCATCAAATGCAGTGGCCGCCTTATTGATATCCTCCGGCGAATAGCTTTCCTTTTGCGCGAGTACACCTTGTGCCACCGCCCACTCCAAGGTCGCCTGGGTCCGGGTCGACGTTATAAGTGCCCAGTCGTTGTCCGTGGTCGCTTGCTCACTGAGCTTGCCAGGCAGATCGACCAGTTGTTGAAAACCCATGCCCCGCGACGAGCCCGGTTTGATTGTTTCGGCCAGATTGACGCCATGCTGGAAGTTCACCCACACCGCCGAACCCCGGTAAGGCAGGTCCGCCGGCATATCACGCACGGCAAAGTCGACCGGGAACTGGGGTTGCAGAATATAGGCCGCCAGAGACGCCTGATCGCTGGAAAACTGCTTTGAATCGACCAGGTGTTGCCTGAACGCGGACTTTATCGACGGGTAGCTTTGGCCCCAATGGTCACTTGAGGCCAGATTAAAGCCGGCCACCTCCCCGGGTTTACGCGCCTGCAGCGGGTCCAGGCTCAAGGTCAGGGCCTTGAGCAACAGCTTGACCTTGACGCCGGGCGTAATCACGCCATCCAGGGGGAAATCGGCCCCACCCAGGGTTCCTAACAACTGCTGAACCCGTTCATTGGCCTTGGGCGATTTGAGTATCAGTTCCAGCACGGCGGCCGGCGTGCCCTGGGCTTTTTTCAGGGCCTGTGGCGAGAGTTCTTCGGTCAACTGGCTGAGCAAAGGTTTTTTGTACTTGGCCTCTTGCGCGGCGACCCAGGCCTGGATCGCTGGATCATTGCTCTTGCGCAACAAGCCATCCACATCACTGGAAGCATCATCCAGGCCCAGGGCAATTTCGCTGCGGGCGTCTTCCACGGCGTTAATCGCCGCTTGCACCTGCTCCGATGTCTTGGGGTTGGAGGGCACTATCCCGTAAAACGCGAGCATGTTATCCAGCCGATTGGTACCCGGTTGGGTGGAGCCATTGGCGGGTATCAGCGGCGAGTCTTTGTTGAGAAACAAACTTTTATTGACCACGGCATTGGGGGTGTTCAGCGTGTGCAGCACCCGCAGTATTTCATCCAGATCACCGAGTTTTCCCCGCACTTGCGCCTGGTGTGAGGTGGCCGCTGGCGCAGGCGGTTGCACCAACGTCAGGCTGGCATTGCCTTCGGAAGCGGGTGGCGTGTCGGAGCGTTGTAAGGTGGGAGCGGCAGCAGGCAAAAATCGTGTATTCAGGTGGACAGGCGTCATGATTATTCGTCTCTGGCAGTGATACACCGGCCCAGCGACAAAACGATTAGGACTGGGGAACTACGCCTGATCGCTGGTCATTCTTATGTGGCGCACACGTAAGAAAATGTTCCAGACGGATTGGTAACCGCGTTCGTCAGGCCATTGTGGTTAAACCACGATGGCCTAGCCGCCCCCCTTCACGCCTGGCTCAGTATCAGCACCGCCAATGGCGGCAAGTTCAACGCCAGCGACACCGGCTGCCCATGGTGAGGCTCATCCTGGGTGAACACTTCGCCGCCATTGCCGTAGTTGGAGCCGCAATAGGTGCCGGCATCACTATTGATCAGCTCTTTCCAACTGCCGGCAAAGGGCACACCCACCTGGTACGCCTCACGGGGCACCGGAGTGAAGTTGGCCACCACCAGCACCGCCTTGCCGTCCTTGCTCCAGCGCAGCCAGGCATAGACGCTGTTGATCGCATCGTCGCCAATCAACCACTGGAAGCCCTGGGGCGCGGCGTCTTGTTCATGCAGCGCCGGCTCTTGGCGGTACAGGCGGTTAAGGTCGCCCACCAGTTTCTGCACGCCGCGGTGTTCCGGGTATTGCAGCAGGTACCAGTCCAGTTGCTCGTCGTGATTCCACTCGCGCCACTGGCCGAATTCACAGCCCATGAACAATAGTTTTTTGCCGGGATGCATCCACATAAAGCTCAGGTAGGCCCGCAGGTTGGCGAATTTCTGCCAGCGGTCGCCGGGCATCTTGTCGATCAGCGAGTGTTTGCCATGCACCACTTCATCGTGGGAAATCGGCAGCACAAAGCGTTCCGACCAGGCGTACACCAGGCCGAAACTCAGCTCATTGTGATGATGGGCGCGGTACACCGGGTCCTGTTGGATGTAATGCAGCGAATCGTGCATCCAGCCCATGTTCCATTTGTAATTGAAGCCCAGGCCACCCTGCTGCGTCGGCTGGCTGACGCCCGGCCAAGCAGTGGACTCTTCGGCGATCACCAGGGCCCCGGGGGCTTCCAGGGCGACCACGTCATTCAAATGCCGCAGGAAGTCGATGGCTTCGAGGTTCTCGCGCCCACCGTGGCGGTTGGGCACCCACTCGCCGGCCTTGCGTGAATAGTCGCGATACAGCATCGACGCCACCGCATCCACCCGCAGCCCATCGATATGGAAATGCTTGAGCCAGTGCAGCGCCGAGGCCAGCATAAAGCCGTGGACTTCGGTGCGCCCCAGGTTGTAGATCAGCGTGTCCCAATCCTGGTGGAAGCCTTCCAGCGGGTTGCCGTACTCGTACAGCGCGGTGCCGTCAAACTGGGCCAGGCCGTGGGCATCGGTGGGGAAATGCGCCGGCACCCAGTCGAGAATGATGCCGATACCCGCCAGATGGCAGGCATTGACGAAGGCGCCGAACTCATCGGGCGAGCCAAAACGCGCACTGGGCGCGAATTGCGACAGCGGCTGGTAGCCCCAGGAGCCACCGAAGGGGTGCTCCATGATCGGCATCAGCTCGATATGGGTAAAGCCCAGTTGTTGCACATAGGGAATCAGCCGCTCCCCCAGTTCGCGCCAGCTATATTGGCGCGCCACTTCGCCCAACTCATCGAGCTCGCATTGCCAGGAGCCGACGTGCAGTTCATAGATCGACAACGGCGCACTGGCCGCCTGGCGCGCGCCACGGGCCTGCATCCAGGCCTCATCGGCCCAGTCCACCTGTAACGGCGCGGCGACTTTCGACGCGGTGTCAGGTGGCAGTTGCGTGGCCAGGGCCATGGGGTCGGCCTTGAGCGGCAGGATGCCGGCAGCGCCGAGGATTTCGTATTTGTAGGCGGCGCCGGCTTGCAGGCGCGGGATAAAGATCTCCCAGACCCCGGCGGGATGCCGCAGGCGCATCGGGTGGCGGCGCCCGTCCCAGATATTGAAGTCGCCCACCACCGACACCCGCCGCGCATTCGGCGCCCACACCGCAAAGCGCACGCCCTGGATGCCATCGACGCTCATCACCTGGGCCCCCAGGCAACCGCTCAAGTTGCGGTGATTGCCTTCGGCAAACAGGTACAGGTCCATCTCGCCGAGCAACGGGCCGAAACTGTAGGGGTCTTCGGTGATCTGCTCGCCACCGGCCCACTGGATCTGCAACAGGTAGCCCTGGCGCGTGGCGAAATGCCCGATAAACAAGCCCGGCACCGGGGTGGTATCCAGGCTGCCAAGCACTTCGCCGCGGTCCCGGGCCAGCACCTGTACACTCAAGGCCTCCGGCAGGAATGCGCGGATAACCTGGCCGCCCTGCTCATCGTCGTGGGGGCCGAGGATCGCAAAAGGATCTGGATGTTCGGCGCGCACCAGGGCTTCAATGTCCTTGGGCGCAGGCATGACAGCGAACTTCGATTGCAGCGGTTCTTTATGTGTAAAGCTCATGGTTTCTCCCACCTTGAGGTTCGCGCGCTTGGGCTGACCGTCATTAATAACCTTCCAACAACCCGTGCAATCCGCGCAATGGCACCGCCAGCCAGGTCGGACGATTCTCTGCCTCGTAGGCCACTTCGTACGCGGCCTTCTCCAGGCTGAACAACGCCAGTGCCGCCTGCGCGCCCTTGGCATCCTGCCAGTCATGCGCCAGTGTAGACGTAGCCTGTTGATACGCCTGGATAAACGCCTGGCGCGCTTGATTCAGGTAACGCTCCGCCACGCGCTGGCATGCCGCATCGGCGGCGGCCGAGTGCTCCAGGCCTTGGCCTTGCACATTCAGGGCCATGGCGGCGGCATAGTCGAACGAACGCAACACGCCGCTGACGTCTTTGTATGGGCTGTGTTTGCCCCGGCGCTCGTGCAGCGGCCGTGCGGGCTCGCCTTCAAAGTCGATCAGGTAGGCATCGCCCTTGACCACCAGCACTTGGCCCAGGTGCAAATCACCATGCACGCGGATGCGCAAACCGCCTACCGTGGCTTTCGCCAGGGCCTGTACATGGCTGGCAATCGCCTTTTCCTGGGTCAGTAGTTGAGTGACCAGGACCTGGTCGGCCGGGTTCAATTCAGGTTGGTGCTGTTTGAGCAACTGCAGGGCACGCGCGATCTGCGCCCCCACCTGTTTGGCCCAACCCTGGCTGTCCTTGACCGAGGTGACTTGCGGCTGGAAGTCCGGGTTGGCCGTTGGCGCAGCCAGGACGTGGTGCATTTCCCCCAGCCGCTGCCCGAGCAGCCCGGCGAAATCCGCCAGTTCACCCAGGGCGTTGTAGTGCTGCTCCTGCTCGGACATGGCCTCGGCCAGCTCATCGCGGATGGCCCGTTCCAGGTTGTTCTGGGTCCAGCCCCAGGCGTCGCCCTGGTTACTGAGATAGCCCTGGGCAATCATCAACAGAGTGTCCTGGCCCTCGGCATCGCGACGGATCACCGACCCCAGCAGCGGCGAGATATGCCCATAGCCGGCGGCGGTCAGGTAGGCGCCCATTTCCAGTTCCGGGTGAACCCCGGCGCTGACCTTGCGGATCAACTTGAGCACCAGGCTTTCGCCGACCACCACCGAACTGTTGGACTGTTCGGCCGCCAGGTAACGTACTGGCAATTCATCCCCCAGCGGCAGGTCGGCCAGTTGGGGGGTGGCTTGGAAACGGATCTCGCCGTCGCTGCTGCTGAGCACGGTCTGGGCGCGCAGGCCCTCGAGCACCGCACGGATATAGCTGTCGAGGCTGAAGGCATCGGTGATCAAGCCCACCTGGCGTACCCGGCGCACCCGCGCCAGGGCCAGTTGCTGCGCCAAGGCGCCGCTGAACTGGTCTTCGCCCAACAAGCCGAATGGCAGTTGGTAACGGCTGGTCTGCCCGCCACTGGTCACTTCAATCTCACTGAGCAGCACCGGATGCTGGGCATCGCCAAAACGTACGCCATAGGCGATATGCACGCGCTCGATGGCTGAGCCCTTATTGGCAAACCAACGCCGCTTGGGCAGCCAGCTAGGCAACGAGGTCTGCTCCAGGGTGGTGCGGCACGGCGCTTCGAGCAATTCTTCGAGGCGTTTTTTCAACACCAGGGTGGTGAAGTCCGGCAGGCTCTGGGCCGGTTCCACATGCCAGCTGGGCATCTGGTTTTCGGCGGCGAGCACGAACCAGTAGAAGCCATAAGGGGCCAGGGTCAGCAGGAAATTGAGCTGGCCAATGGGGGGGAAGGCGTTGCCGCCGAGCATTTCCACCGGGACCATGCCGGCAAACGCTGACAGGTCCAATTCCGCCGCCTGGGCCGTGCGCGAGACGTTGGCCACGCACAGGATGATTTCAGGCTTGCCGTCGACGCCGGTGTATTCGCGGGTGTAGGCCAGGATCCGGCGATTGCTGGGCGAGAGCATTTTCAGGCTGCCGCGCCCGAAGGCCTTGGACTGCTTGCGGATCGCCAGCATGCGTCGGGTCCAGTTCAGCAGCGAATGCGGGTCCTGGGCCTGGGTTTCGACGTTGACCGACTGGTAGCCGTAAAGCGGGTCCATGATCGGCGGCAGCACCAGGCTGGCCGGGTCGGCGCGGGAAAACCCGCCGTTGCGGTCGATGGACCATTGCATCGGCGTACGCACGCCGTCGCGGTCGCCCAGGTAGATGTTGTCGCCCATGCCGATTTCATCGCCGTAATACAGGGTCGGCGTGCCGGGCATCGACAGCAGCAGGCTGTTGAGCAGCTCGATGCGCCGACGGTCACGCTCCATCAAGGGCGCCAGGCGCCGGCGGATGCCCAGGTTGATGCGCGCGCGGCGGTCGGCGGCGTAGTAGTTCCACAGGTAATCGCGCTCTTTGTCGGTGACCATTTCCAGGGTCAGCTCATCGTGGTTGCGCAGGAAAATCGCCCATTGGCAGTTGGCCGGAATCTCCGGGGTCTGGCGCAGGATATCGGTGATCGGGAAGCGATCCTCCTGGGCCAGGGCCATGTACATGCGCGGCATCAGCGGGAAGTGAAAGGCCATATGGCATTCATCGCCGTCGTCGCCCTTCTGCTCGCCAAAGTACAACTGGGTGTCTTCCGGCCACTGGTTGGCTTCGGCCAGCAGCATGCGGTCGGGGTAGTTGGCGTCGATCTCGGCACGGATCTGCTTGAGCACGTCATGGGTTTCGGGGAGGTTTTCGTTGTGGGTGCCGTCGCGCTCGATCAGGTACGGGATCGCGTCCAGGCGCAGGCCATCGATGCCCATGTCCAGCCAGTAGCGCATCACCGACAACACGGCTTTCATGACTTGCGGGTTGTCGAAGTTGAGGTCTGGCTGGTGGGAATAGAAGCGGTGCCAGAAGTACTGACCGGCGACCGGGTCCCAGGTCCAGTTGGACTTTTCGGTGTCGAGGAAAATGATACGGGTGCCGTCGTATTTCTGGTCGTCGTCGGACCACACGTAGAAGTCCCGGGCGCTGGAGCCGGGCTTGGCCTTGCGCGCCCGCTGGAACCACGGGTGCTGGTCGGAGGTGTGGTTGATCACCAGCTCCGTGATCACCCGCAGGCCGCGCTTGTGCGCCTCGGCGATAAAGCGCTTGGCGTCGGCCAGGGTCCCGTAGTCGCTGTGCACGCCACGGTATTCGGCGATGTCATAGCCGTCGTCGCGGCGTGGCGAGGGGTAGAACGGCAACAGCCAGATGGTGTTCACGCCCAGGTCGGCGATGTAGTCGAGTTTGGCGATCAGCCCGGGGAAATCACCGATGCCGTCGTTGTTGGCGTCGAAATAGGATTTGACGTGAACCTGGTAAATCACCGCGTCCTTGTACCAGAGCGGGTCCTTGATAAAGGTGGCAGCCTTGGGTTTCTTCGCCATTGGAAACTCCTGGATAATTCAAAAAAATTGACAGACAGGACGTGCTCAATGTGGGAGCGGGCTTGCCCGCGATAGCGCTGGATCAGTTGATGGATACGTGACTGAAACACTGCTATCGCGGGCAAGCCCGCTCCCACATTCGATCGCCGCCAGCATCAAGACTGGGTGACGCGCCAGATGCCAAACGGCAGGTGGGGCTCGATGCGCATCCATTGGGTCTTGCCGTACCAGGTCCAGCGATGGCCATTCATCAGGTCTTCGCCCTGGACCTGGGCGTCGTCCGGCAGGCCCATCTCCCACAGCGGCAGCTCGAAATGCGCCTCCTGGGGGTTGAACGGGTCGAGGCTGACGGCGATCAGGATGAAGTTGCTGCCATCCTCGCTGCGCTTGCCGAAGTACAGGATGTTGTCGTTGAACGCGTTGTAGAGCGTCAGCCCCAGGTGTGTCTGCAGCGCCGGGTTTTGCCGGCGGATGCGGTTGAGCTGGGCGATCTCGGCAATGATGTTGCCGGGGGCGCTGAAGTCCCGAGGGCGGATCTCGTACTTTTCCGAGTCCAGGTACTCTTCCTTGCCCGGCACCGGCGCGCTTTCACACAGTTCAAAGCCCGAATACATGCCCCACAGGCCCGAGCCCATGGTGGCCAGCGCCGCGCGGATCAAGAACCCAGGGCGGCCGGACTCATGCAGGAAGCCTGGGTTGATATCCGGGGTATTGACGAAAAAGTTCGGCCGGTAGCATTCACGCCAGGGCGACTGGTTCAGTTGGGTGAAGTACTCGCTGAGTTCGGCCTTGGTGTTGCGCCAGGTGAAATAGGTGTAGCTCTGGGAGTAGCCGACCTTGCCCAGGCGCGCCATCATCGCCGGGGTGGTAAAGGCTTCGGCGAGGAAGATCACCTCGGGGTGCCGGGCCCGTACGTCGCTGATCAGCCACTGCCAAAATGGCAGCGGCTTGGTGTGGGGGTTGTCGACGCGGAAGGTCTTCACGCCCTCCTCGACCCAGCCCAGCACGATATCGCGCAACTCCAGCCACAGGCTGGGGATCGCATCGGCGGCATAGAAATCGACGTTGACGATATCCTGGTATTTTTTCGGCGGGTTCTCCGCGTATTTGATCGTGCCGTCCGGGCGCCAGTTGAACCAGCCGGGGTGCTGCTTGAGCCATGGGTGGTCCTGGGAACACTGGATGGCAAAGTCCAGGGCAATCTCCAGGCCATGCTCGGCGGCAGCCGCCACCAGGCGGCGGAAATCCTCGCGGCTGCCCAGTTGCGAATGGATTGCATCGTGGCCGCCCTCCTCGCTGCCAATCGCATAGGGGCTGCCGGGATCGTCGGGGCCGGCGCTCAGTGCGTTGTTCCTGCCCTTGCGGTGGCTGCGGCCGATGGGGTGGATCGGCGGGAAGTACAGCACGTCAAAGCCCATGTCGTGGATCATCGCCAGGCGCCCATGCACGTCATTGAAGGTGCCGTGGCGCGCCGGATCGTCGGTGATCGAGCGTGGGAACAGCTCGTACCAACTGGCAAACAGCGCCTGGGGGCGTTCCACATCCAGTGGATACACCGGGCTGATACTCAGGTAGGGGCGCAAATCGGCCTCGGCCATCAGCTGTGCACTGTGTTCGTGCAGAAACAACGCGACCTGCTCGGTTTCCAGCAGCCCGGACAATTGTTGATGCAATTGCTGCAAGTGCTCCTGCAGCTCACCTTCACTGCGTTCAGCGGCTTGCAAGACCTGCTGGCGACCTTCCTGCAGCTCCAGGCTGACGGGAACCCCGGCGGTGTGTTTCTTGCCCAGTTCGTAGCAGAAACTGGCGAAATGGTCGATCCACGCCTCGATGCAATATTGGTGCGGGCCCTGCAGGGTGACGTCGAAAGTGCCTTCCCAGGTGTTGTTGCCCTTGTCTGCCATGACTTCGCGCTGCCAGTTGTCGTCACTCAACGACCGCCAGCGAATCAACACGGCCAACTGGTCATGCCCGTCAGCGAATACCTTGCTGGTAACGTGGATGGCTTGCCCTTGCACGGCCTTGACCGCGAATGCGCCGGCATCAATCACCGGCATCGTGTCTTCAATGGCGATCCTGGGCAGCAACAGTGCCTGGGACAGCGGTAATGCGGATATTTCAGCCGTCATCGAGCATCTCCCCTTACGCCCCATGGACGCTCTTGTGCTTGATTGCTGCAGGCGGGCTCTTGCTGAGCCGGCCACATAAGGTCCGAGCCCGGTGGCCGGCGCAAAGTTCAGATGGATGTGCCGCCACTGGGCGGGAATCAATCGGCCATGGCGGTTGTCCACCGATTGAGCAAAGCACAAACGAGGCCACCGCGATGAATATCCCGATTCCCGCCCAAACCCCAGACCCGAATATTGATCACCCCACCTTGCCACAGACCGAGCCAGAGCCGATCCCTGAGCAGGAGCCTCCGGAAAGCGTGCCACCGGCAAAGGAAGAACCACCGACGACTCTGCCGCCGGTTATCGTATAGGAGCCCGAAGCTAAGGCTTGTCCAGTCGCTTCACTGCTGAATACCACTGGCGCCAGTACGGTGCTCAGTACCGCGGTGTGTCCACTCCTCTGGCACAGAATCCTCCAACACCTTAAGGAGAACATTCCCACCAACAGGGTAGACAAGGATTAACGTTTGCTTTGCCTCGGTGCTCTAGGCTGATTTCACACATACCTGCAACTTCATATCCGTAGTAGGTGCTACACCTAAAGGACTGACCATGTCGATCATCAGTAACCAACCCAGAGCCCCTCATCCAATCCACACAACTGAGCCCCCATCCGACGCCCAGAGCGCAGGGCGGGACCGAGGGCCAGACGGTACTTCACCCACGCGCACCGCGATAAGTGAATTTATACGCGAGAAAAGTCTCAGAGAACTGCACGCCTTTATAACACCCGAGAATGTCATTGAGTTACTGCGTAACCCCAGCTCTAAAAAGAACGCTGAAGTCTTGAAGAAGATTAATGATCTATTGACTGCGCAGAGTATCAACTCATTGCTACGGGGCCCCTATGCCAAAGAAAATGGCAAAATCCTCACAGAATTAGCCTCTCTATTTACAGACAAAATCAATAACGATCTTCTCACTATTGGGGAGGAAGTGCTCAAGAGGATGAAGGATGAAAACGAAGAAAGAAGATACAACATGTATTACCAACTGATCTCTGTCGGCACTGACGGTGACAATGGCGTCCTGAATCTCATAACCGAATGGCAGCATACGATGGACAGTCTGCAGCGAGGTTTCCAGCAAAGTGATAAGACAGCAGGCATCTTTTTAGAAGTCGGCTCTCGCTTGAGCAAGAGCAGAATCAGTAAGAACGCCGACGGTTGAAGGCCAGCACCGGTGATTCGGTGATTTGATTGACCTGGATCAGCATGCCCCCAGCGCTGTTGATCCAGGCACGAGCCCCACGGCTTGCGGGGTGCTGCACATTGTCGCAGGCGCGCCTTAAAAACCCATCTGATCCGCTTTTTATCGTTTTACCTGAGTCTGTTATGCAAACAGATCGCGGCCCATAGTTTGTCGGCCTGATGGAGGCTGATGAGCGAAAGACCATGAGCGATAGAATCCCCGTCCGATTAGTAGAAAACTTCGAGCCTGCACATCCAAAGAAGATGAAGGCCAAGGCCAGCGACAACCAGATCCATACCCGTAGTTTCACCGGCCTGTTCCGTACCTTGCGCATAAGCGGTGCGGGCTTTTTGTTCCTGGCGTTTTTTGGCACCGTGTGGCTGAACTGGGATTCACGCCAGGCGGTACTGTGGGACTTGGCTGAAAGCAAGTTCCATATCTTTGGCGCGACCTTCTGGCCCCAGGACTTCATCCTGTTGTCGGCGCTGTTGATCATCTGTGCCTTCGGCCTGTTTGCGATCACCGTGTTTGCCGGCCGTGTGTGGTGTGGCTACACCTGCCCGCAAAGTTCGTTTACCTGGCTGTTTATGTGGTGCGAAAAGATCACCGAAGGCGAGCGTAACCAAAGGATCAAGCTACAGGCCGCGCCCTGGGGCGTGAACAAGCTGGCGCGCCGGGCCGCCAAGCACACCCTGTGGCTGGCCATCAGCGTGCTGACCGGCCTGACCTTTGTCGGCTACTTCACGCCGATCCGCCCCCTGGCCGAAGAGCTGCTGACCTGGCAGATGGGCGGTGTCAGCCTGTTCTGGGTGCTGTTCTTTACCGGCGCCACCTACATCAATGCCGGCTGGCTGCGCGAAGCGGTGTGCATGCATATGTGCCCGTATGCGCGGTTCCAGAGCGTGATGTTCGACAAGGACACCCTGACCATTTCCTACGACGCCGCCCGTGGCGAAAGCCGTGGCCCGCGCAAACGTGATGTAAACCCGGCCGAGGTCGGCCTGGGCGACTGTATCGACTGCCACTTGTGCGTGCAGGTCTGCCCCACCGGCATCGACATCCGCGACGGCCTGCAAATGGAATGCATCGGTTGTGCGGCGTGCATCGATGCCTGTGATTCAATCATGGACAAGATGGGCTATGCGCGGGGTTTGGTGGGCTACACCTCCGAGCATCAGTTGCAAGGTGGCAAGACCCACCTGCTGCGGCCACGGTTGATCGGCTACAGTGCGGTGTTGCTGGTGATGATCGCCGCGTTGGTGATGGCGTTGGTGCAGCGGCCGATGGTGTCGCTGGACGTGACCAAGGACCGTGGTATGTTCCGCGAAAACAGCCAGGGGCTGATCGAGAACATCTACAGCCTGAAGATCATCAACAAGACCCAACTGCGCCAGGATTACCACGTAGAGCTGGTGGATGGCGAAGGCTTCCAACTGCAAGGCAAGACCCAGATCAGCCTGGCCCCCGGGGAAATCACCGATGTGCCGGTGTCTGTAGCCTTGACCCGTGACAAACCGAGCAGCAGCTCGCAAACCATCCGTTTCAAGGTGACGGATAGGGATGAGCCAAGTGTTTATAGTGTCGCCGAGAGCCGTTTTGTGGCGCCGCTGAACCGCTGAGACAGGTGGGAGTGGGCTTGCCCGCGATTACGGTGTGTCAGTCGAACTATTGGCTACTGACACACCGCCATCGCGGGCAAGCCCGCTCCCACATTTTTACCTGTGTAGACCCTAGGATCACGATGAAACGCTACGAGAAATTTGCCGACGACATCGCTGAACTGATCCGCTCCGGCGTCCTCGGACCGGGCCAGCGGGTGCCGTCAGTGCGCTATGCCAGCCAGACCTATGGCGTCAGCCCGTCCACGGTGTTCCAGGCCTATTACCTGCTGGAGCGCCGTGGCTTGATCCGGGCGCGGCCGCGCTCCGGGTATTTCGTCAATACCCATGCCCCCAGCCCGTTCTCGGAACCGGCGGTCAGCGCCCATGTGCACGAGTCCACCGAGGTGGACGTCAGTGAACTGGTGTTTTCCGTGCTCGATTCGATCAAGGACCCGCAGACCGTGCCCTTTGGCTCGGCCTTTCCCAGCCCGACGCTGTTCCCCCTGCAACGCCTGGCCCGCTCCCTGGCCAGCGCCAGCCGCGAAATGGACCCGCGCATGGTGGTCACCGACATGTCGCCGGGCAACCCGCAACTGCGCCGGCAAATCGCCCTGCGCTACATGGTCGGCGGCTTGATGTTGCCCATGGAGGAGCTGCTGATCACCAATGGCGCCCTCGAAGCACTGAACCTGTGCCTGCAAGCAGTGACCGAGCCGGGCGACCTGGTGGCCATCGAAGCCCCAGCGTTTTATGCCTGCCTGCAGGTGCTGGAGCGCTTGAAGCTCAAGGCCGTGGAAATCCCGGTGCACCCGCGTGACGGCCTTGACCTCAAGGTGCTGGCCCAGACCCTGGAGCGCTACCCGATCAAGGCCTGCTGGTGCATGAGCAGTTTCCAGAACCCCATGGGCGCCACCATGCCCGAGGTCAAGAAACAGGAGTTGGTCGAGTTGTTGCGCGGGCATCAGGTGCCGCTGATCGAAGACGATGTGTACGCCGAACTGTACTACGGCCAGCAGGCGCCCAAGCCGGCCAAGGCTTTTGACACCGAAGGCCTGGTGATGCACTGCGGCTCCTTTGCCAAGAGCCTGGCCCCTGGCTATCGCGTCGGTTGGGTGGCGGCCGGCCGCTATGCGCAAAAAATCGAGCGCCTGAAGCTGATGACCTCGCTCTGCGCCTCGATGCCGGCCCAGGCAGCGATTGCCGACTATTTGCAACACGGTGGCTACGATCGGCACCTGCGCAAACTGCGCTATGCCCTGGAAGAGCAGCAAAGCGCGATGCTCGCCGCCATTGCTCGCTATTTCCCGGCGCAGACCCGGGTCAGCCAGCCCGCCGGCGGCTACTTCTTGTGGCTGGAGCTGCCGGAGCAGACCGATTCGCTGAAACTGTTCCAGATGGCCCTGGCCCAGGGTATCAGCATCGCGCCGGGGCCGATTTTCTCGCCGACCCAGCGCTTTCGTAACTGCATCCGTCTGAACTACGGCAGCCCCTGGGATGAGGCGGCGGAAAAGGCCATGGAAACGCTGGGGCGGATTGTGCGTTCGTTTTGAGGGCAGGCTTGAAATAAACCGGCCAAATAATCCCGTTGGAAGCTGCCATTTAGCGGTTTAGGATCAGCGCGTTCTCATTAAAACAGAGCCAGACGCCATGAATAATCTCCTGCCGCCATTTTTTTATTTTCCATTGCCCATCCCGCCCAACTACATGCGTGTCGCAGAACAGCACGAAGTGCGCCAACTGGCTGGGCCAATGGGACGTCCTGTCGGGGATCAGCGTTCGGCGCAAAAAATTATCGAACAGAGCACGGTCTTGAAGCACTTCCTCGACGGGCATCACCGCTGGCAGTTGGAGCATGATCTCAAGCAGCATGTGGGTGACTGGACGCAAGCCAATCCAGACCCGGAATCACGCGCCAATGCGGCCTATGACCTGGAAAGAGTGTTGCGTTTTATCGATAACCTGGACGAGCGCAAGCTCGACGGTAGCGATGAGCGCAACGGTAACATAGACGGTTTTGCCGAGAGGGGGGTCATCATCCAGCACAACTCGGAGGCGGACTGCCTGGACCAGTTCGCCCGCGAAGGCTACGCGGCGTTGCGCGCTTTTTGAGGTTCGAGCGGTGGCAAGGAGTTTGGCCCGTGTTATCGCCCGCCCCCCAGGTCAACAAACGTCCCCGTGGCATAGGACGCCTTGTCCGACAGCAGCCAGACAATCGCCTCCGCCACTTCATCCGGCCGCCCGCCACGGGCCATGGGAATCGCCGATTCGAGCTTGCTGACCCGCTCAGGATCGCCGCTCAAGGCATGGAAATCAGTGAAGATGTACCCGGGGCGCACGGCATTTACCCGAATCCCCTCGCCCGCCACTTCCTTGGCCAGGCCGATGGTGAAGGTGTCCAGTGCGCCCTTGGACGACGCATAGTCCACGTACTCGCCCGGCGAGCCCAGGCGTGCGGCCACCGAGGAAACGTTGACGATGCTGCCGCCCTGCCCGCCATGCCGGGGCGACATGCGCAACAAGGCGTGCTTGGCACACAGGATCGGGCCCAGCACATTGGTCTTGAGGGTTTTCAGGATACGGAATTCGGACATCTCATCGACGCGGGACTTGTGCCCGACAGTGCCGGCATTGTTGACCAGCGCAGTGACGCGGCCCAATTCGGCGTCGACCCGGTGGAACAGGCCAATCACTTCGTCTTCGATGCTGACGTCGGCGCGCACCGCAATGGCCTGGGCGCCCAGGGCGCGTACCTGTTCCAGTACCCGTAGCGCGGCGTCTTCATCGGACTGGAAATTGATGCAGATGCGATAGCCCTGCCGGGCCGCCAGCAAGGCCGTGGCGGCTCCGATCCCACGGCTGGCACCGGTGATGACGACAACTTTGTCCATCTGTACTGACTCCCCATTCAACTTCAGCTGTTGGGCCCAAGAATACCTGTGCCTGCCAGGTTTTGCATGGACCGGGGTCAATGCCGGTCAGGGGGCGGCCGGCGGCGGCGCCTGTTGTTCCTTGGCGACGATGGCGCTCATAAAAGTGTCTGGCGGCAACGGATGGCCCAGCAGGTAGCCTTGCAGCGAGTCGCACCCCAGGCGGGTGAGGAAGTTCTGCCGCATGTCGGTCTCCACCCCTTCGGCCACAATGCGCAGGCCAAGGGCCTGGCCCAGGGCAACAATCGCCGAGACGATAGCCGCATCGTCGCTGTCATGTTCGAGGTCACGGACAAACCCGCGGTCAATCTTCAGCTCATTGGCGGGCAGGCGCTTGAGGTACATCAGGCTGGAGTAACCGGTGCCAAAGTCGTCGATAGACAGGTCCACGCCCATTTCCGAGAGTTTTTGCAGCACCGTCATGCTGGCATCGGCATCGCTCATGGCCGTGGTTTCGGTGATTTCCAGGGTCAGGCTATTGGCCGGTAGCTGGTGGCGTTGCAGGGCCTTGGCAACGCTGGTGACCAGCCCGGCATGGCAGAACTGCAGGGCCGACAGGTTGACCGCAATGCGCCAGTCACGGTAGCCCAGGGCAAACCACAGCTGCATTTGCCGGCAGGCTTCGTTGAGCACCCAGTCGCCGATGGCGATGATCAGGCCGGTCTTTTCCGCAAGCTCGATAAACTTGTCCGGCAACAACAGGCCGTGTTGTGGATGCTCCCAGCGCAACAGGGCTTCGGCGCCGATGGCGCGGCCGCTGAGGGCATCGAACTTGGGCTGGTAATACAGGCGGAACTGCTGTTGCTCCACCGCAATGCGCAAATCCTGGAGCAGCTGCAATTGTTTGCGTGCGTTGGTGTTCATCGACACATCGAAAAAGCTGTAGCCGTTTTTGCCCATGCTCTTGGCGTGATACATCGCCGCATCGGCATTCATCAGCAGTTCCTGGGGCGTGGCACCATTGCCGGGGAACATCGCAATGCCGACGCTGGCGGAGATGTTCAAATCATGCTCGGCCACCCGGAACGACTTGTTGATCAGCCCCACCTGGCGTTCGGCCAGGCGCAGTGCATCGTCGGGCTGGCTCAGTTGCACCAGCAGCACAAACTCATCGCCGCCGATCCGCGCCAGGGTGTCCTGGCTGCGCAGGTCTTCGCGCAGGCGCAGGCCGACCTCGCGCAACAACTGGTCGCCCAGATGATGGCCAAAGGCATCGTTGACTGGCTTGAAGCCGTCCAGGTCGATAAACATCAAGGCAAAACAGCCACCCTGCTCCGCCACCAGCTGTGTTGCCTGCTGGATACGATCGGCCAGCAGCGTGCGGTTGGGCAGGCCGGTCAGGGTATCGTGCAGGGCCAGGTGGGTCAGCTCCTGGTTGGCCTGGGTCAGGGAGTCGGCCAGCACGGCGGTGCGCGCTTCCAGCCGGGCGTCGAGCAACGAGGTCAACAGGGCGATGGCCAAGACCGCCAGGGTGGTCACCAAGACCAGGTTATCCAGGCCGCTGCCGCTCAGGCCATCCACCGAGGCCCCGCAAAAGCTGCCATCGGCAAAGCGCGCCGCCGCCATGCCGGTGTAATGCATGCCGACGATGGCCACGCCCATCACCACCGCCGCGCCGCCCCGTGCCAGGCGCACATAGGGGGTATTGCGCCGCAGCTTAAAGGCAATCCACAACGCGGCGGCCGAGGCGCCCACGGCAATCAGCAGCGAGGCGCCAAATAACGTGGGATCGTAGTCGATGCCCGGCATCATGCGCATAGCGGCCATGCCGGTGTAGTGCATGGCACTGATGCCCGCGCCCATGATCAAGGCTCCCAGGCCCAGTTGCCAGGCCGGCAGGCGCGATTGGTTGACCAGCCACAGGGCGAACCCGCTGGACAACACGGCGATCAGCAGCGACAGCGCCGTTATACCGATGTCATAGCCCAGGGTGATGGGCAGGCGAAACGCCAACATTCCGATAAAGTGCATCGACCAGACGCCAATCCCCATGGCCAGGGCGCCACCGGCCATCCACAATTGCGCCGCCCGGCCCTTGGCGGTGGCGATACGCCCGGTCATGTCCAGGGCGGTATAGGAAGCCAGGATCGCCACAAACAGGGAGATCAGCACCAGTGCGGGGGAATAACTGCCGGTCAGCATGGGTCTTCTCGAGGCTGATAATGCGAACGGCGTCCATGCCGTGGAAAAGCTGGAGATTGTAGCGAGAATAATTCTTGGGCAGTTGGAATATTGCCATAACGCCATTACTGGCAATGTATCGCGTAACGGGCCCCAACAGTACATATCCGTGGTTGCGGTAACGGCGGTGTGGCCGATCCCCCTGTGGGCGCTGGCTCCCGCAGGGGTCAGGGTTTTTCTTGCGGCTCCAGCTGGCCATCCCAACCACCACCCAACGCCGCGATCAGTTGCACACTGGCCACCAGCCGGGTTTGCAGCAAGGTCAAGACCGTGCGTTCGTTGCTCAAGGCCGTGGCCTGCACGTTAACCACATCCAGATAGGCAATCAGGCCCGCCTTGTACTGGTTCTGGGTCAGGCGCAGGGATTCGCGCGCGGACTCCAGGGCCTCGTTGCTCACGCCCGCCTCGTCCTCCAGGACCTTGAGCTGAACCATATAGTTTTCCACTTCGCGGAAACCGTCGAGCACGGTCTGGCGGTACTTGGCCACGGTTTCGTCGTAGGACGCTTCGGCACGGTCGACTTCCGCCGAGCGTTGCCCACCGTCGAACAAGGTCATCGCCAGTTTGGGCCCCACCGACCAGAAACGGTTGGGCAGGCTGATCCAGTCGGCGTAGGTACTGCTGGAATAACCACCGGCCAGGCTCAGGGTCAGGTCCGGGTAGTAGGCGGTTTTCGCCACGCCGATATTGGCGTTGGCAGCGATCACCGCACGCTCGGCCGAGGCGATGTCCGGGCGGCGCTCCAGCAGTTGCGATGGCAGGTTGGCAGGAATCTGCGGCAAGGCGGGAATGTCCTGGCTCACCGCCAGGTTGAACGTGGCCGGGGGCTCGCCGATCAGCACCGCGATGGCGTTTTCCAGCTGCGCACGCTGCCAGATCAGGTCGATCAGGCTGGCCTGGGTACTCTTGAGCTGGGTCTGGGCCTGGGCCACGGCGTCCTTGCCGGACACGCCGGCGCGGTACTGGTTCTGGGTCATTTGCAGCGAGCGCTGGTAGGTCTCGACGGTGGCTTGCAGCAAGCGCGTCTGTTCGTCCATGACCCGCAGCTGCAAGTAGTTCTGCACCAACTCCGACTGCTGGCTCAGGCGCATGGCGGCCAGGTCGGCGGCGCTGGCTTGCTCACTGGCATTGCTGGCCTCCAGGCCACGGCGCAACTTGCCCCAGATATCGGCCTCCCAGCTCACCCCCAGCTGGGTGTTGAGGGTGTTGCGGATACCGCTGCTGGAGCTGCTCAAGCTCGCATTACTGCTGCCGGTGCCCTGGCTGGCGCGGGTTTTCCCGGCGCTCAGGTCAACGGTCGGGAAGAACGCGCCGCGGGCGCTGCGTGCGGTGGCCTGGGCCTGGCGGTAGCGGGCTTCGGCCTGGGCCACGGTCTGGTTGGCCGTGTTGAGTGTGTCCACCAGGCTGTTGAGTTGCCGGTCGCCATACAACTCCCACCAGGCGCCACGGGCCAGGGCATCGCTGGGGGCGGCCTGGCGCCAGCCCTGGGCTTGTTTGTACTGCGCCGGCTCGGCGACTGGCGGGCGCTGGTAATCGGGGCCTACGGCGCAGGCGCTGAGGAGCGCGCCGCACACAATCACCGCCAATGCAGGGGCCCGGAAAACAGTTGATTCGGTCATAACGGAGTGTCCAGGGCAGCGTCGGTACGCACCCCGCGCCAGTCGTTGAAACGATGGCGCAGGCGGTCGAGATAGAGGTAAACCACCGGGGTGGTGTAAAGGGTCAGGATCTGGCTGAAGACCAGGCCGCCGATAATGGTCAGGCCCAGGGGCTGGCGCATTTCCGCGCCTTCGGCGCTGCTCAGCAGCAAAGGCAAGGCACCGAGGATCGCCGCCAGGGTGGTCATCAGGATCGGCCGCAGGCGCAGCAAGCAAGCGCTGCGAATCGATTCCAGGGGCTGCATGCCTTCCTTGCGTTCCAGTTGCAGGGCCAGGTCGATCATCAGGATCGCGTTTTTCTTCACCACGCCGATCAGCAGGAACAGGCCCAGCAACGAGATCAGGCTGAACTCGCCGCCCAGCACATAGATCGACAGCAGCGCGCCGACCCCGGCCGAGGGCAAGGTCGAAAGGATGGTCAGCGGGTGAATGTAGCTTTCATAGAGAATCCCCAGCACCAGGTACACCGCCACCAACGCGCCGAGGATCATGAACGGCTGGCTTTTCTGGGTGGCGGCGAAGGCGTCGGCGGTGCCGGCCATCTTGGCGATCACATCTTCGGGCAAGCCGACCTTGGCAATCGCCCGCTCGATAGCGGCCGTGCCCTGCTCCACCGTGACCCCGGGCGCCATGTCGAAGGCAATGTCTTCAGAGGCAAACTGCCCTTCGTGGCTGACGCGGTCGTCGGCCAGGCTGTTTTCGTAGTGGGCGATGGTCGACAGCGGAATCCGCGCGCCGTCAGCGGTAATCACCTGCACCTGATTGAGGGTAATCGGGTCCTGAGCGTATTTGGGGTTGACCTCCATCACCACCCGGTACTGGTTGAGGCTGTCATAAATGGTGGAAATCTGCCGCTGGCTGTAGGCGTTGTTCAGCACCGAGGTGACCATGTTCATGTCCACGCCCAGGCGCTTGGCCTGGTCGCGATCGACAATCAGCGTCACCTGCTGCGCGCCCCGGCCTTCGCGGGCGTCGATGGCGGTCAGCTCTGGCAAGGCGCGCAAGGCGGCGACCACTTTCGGGTACCACAGGCGCAAGGCGGCCAGGTCGCCACTTTGCAGGATGTAGGAATACTGCGAGGACGTCTGGTCGCGGCTACCGCCAAATTGCAGGTCCTGGTCGGCCATCAGCATCAAGCGGCCACCGGGCACCGGGGGCACGTTTTTGCGCAGGCGCTCGATCACCGCCTGGGCCGACAGCTTGCGTTCCTTGATCGGCTTGAGGCGTACCAGCATCACCGCGTTGTTGGTGCCGTTGCTGCCACCGATAAAGCCGGCCACGCTTTCCACGGCCGGGTCTTGCAGCACGGCCTTGCGGAAGATCTCCATCTTCGGCTGCATGACACTGAATGACAGGCCGTCATCGCCGCGCACAAAACCGATCAGTTGCCCGGTGTCCTGCTGCGGCATAAAGGTTTTGGGCACCACCACATACAGCGCAATATTCACGCCGATGGTCAGCAGCAGGCTGAGCAGGGTCAGGCGCTTGTGTCGCAGCACCCAGTCGAGGCTGCGGGCATAACCCGCGACCATCTGGTCGTTGACCTTCTGGCTCCAGCGCTGCAAGCCAGTCTGCTGCCCTTTGACATGGGGCTTGAGCCAGCGCGCGCAGAGCATCGGGGTCAGGGTCAGGGAAACCACCAGCGACACGATGATCGCCGCCGCCAGGGTGATGGAGAACTCACGGAACAGGCTAGTGACAATCCCGCCCATAAACAGGATCGACAGGAACACCGCCACCAGCGACACGTTCATCGACAGCAGGTCAAAACCGACCTCCTTGGCCCCCAGGTACGCCGCCTTCATCGGCGCGATACCGTCGTCGATATGCCGGGAGATGTTCTCCAGCACCACAATGGCGTCGTCCACCACCAGGCCGGTGGCGAGGATCAGGGCCATCAGCGACAGGTTGTTCAGGGAAAACCCATACAGGTACATGATGGCAAAGGTGCCCACCAGCGACACCGGCACCGCCAGGGTAGGGATCAGCGAGGCGCGGAAGTTACCGAGGAACAGGTACACCACCAGGATCACCAGGGCCACGGCAATCAGCAGGGTCATTTCCGCTTCATGCAGGGTGGCGGTGATCACCGGCGAACGGTCCATGGCCAGGTTGAGCTTGACGCTGGACGGCAGCACCGCCTGCAACGCCGGCAACTGGGCCTTGATCTGCTTGACGGTCTCGATGATGTTGGCGCCGGACTGGCGGTTGATCACCAGCAACACCGCCGCATCATTGTTGAAGAAACCACTGTTGTAGCGGTCTTCGACGCCATCGCTGATCTTCGCCACGTCACTCAGGCGCAAGGCGGCGCCGTCCTGGTAGCGGATCAGCAGCGGCTCATAGTCCTTGGCTTTTTCCAGCTGGTCGTTGGCCTGGATCTGCCAGTTGCGCTCGCCATCTTCCACCGAGCCCTTGGGCCGGCGCACGTTGGCATTGGCAATGGTGTCGCGCACTTCATCCAGGGACACGCCGTACTGGTCCAGGGCCTTGGGTTCCAGCTCGATGCGCACCGCTGGCAGGGAGCTGCCGCCGATCTGCACTTCGCCCACCCCCTGCACCTGGGACAGGCTTTGCGAGAGGATGGTCGAGGCCAGGTCGTACAGCTGCCCCTTGGGCAATACGTCCGAGGTCAGCGACAACACCATGATCGGCGCCTGGGACGGGTTGATCTTGCGGTAGGTGGGCATGCTGCGCATGCCGCTGGGCAGCAGGTTGCGCGAGGCATTGATCGCCGCCTGCACTTCCCGCGCCGCGCCGTTGATATCGCGGTCGGAGTCAAAGGCCAGGATCACCCGGGTCGAGCCCTGGCTGGACGAGCTGCTCAGGGTGGTGACCCCGGCAATCGCGCCAAAGGAACGCTCCAGGGGCGTGGCCACGGTAGACGCCATCACTTCCGGGCTCGCACCAGGCAGGCTGGCAGACACCACGATCACCGGGAAGTCGATCTGCGGCAACGGCGACACCGGCAACAGGTTGAAACTGACACCGCCCAGCAACATGATCGCCAGGCTCAGCAGCATGGTGGCTACCGGCCGGCGAATAAAAGGTCCGGACAGGTTCATGGTTCAACCGGCTCCAGCGCTTCGGGGCTCTTGCGCCAGCGACGGCCAAGGCGGTCGAAGTACAGGTAGATCACCGGCGTGGTAAACAGCGTAAGGATCTGGCTCAACAGCAAGCCACCCACCATCACCAGGCCCAGGGGCTGGCGCAACTCGGCGCCGGAGCCCGTGGCCAGCATCAACGGCACGGCCCCGAACAGCGCCGCCAGGGTGGTCATCAGGATCGGCCGGAAGCGCAGCAGCGCCGCCTGGTAGATCGCGGTCTGCGGGTCCAGGCCCTGGTTGCGTTCGGCGTCGAGGGCGAAGTCGATCATCATGATCGCGTTCTTCTTCACGATGCCGATCAGCAGGATGATGCCGATGATCGCGATCATCCCCAGGTCATTGCCCGTAAGCAACAACGCCAGCAACGCCCCCACCGCGGCCGACGGCAAGGTCGAGAGGATGGTGATCGGGTGGATATAGCTCTCGTACAGCACGCCGAGCACGATGTACATGGTCACCACCGCCGCCAGGATCAGCAGCAAGGTGCTCGACAGCGACGCCTCGAACGCCTGGGCGGCGCCCTGGAACTGGGTCTGCACGCCGATCGGCATGCCGATCTCCTTCTGCACCTGGTTGATCAGCTCCACACCCTTGCCCAGGGCCACACCGGGCGCCAGGTTGAACGACATCATCACCGCCGGGAACTGGCCGATATGGGTAATCGCCAACTGCGCCTGGCGCTGTTCGAGGCGGGCCAGGCTCGACAGGCGCACCTGGCCGCCGTCGGTGGTCTTTACGTGGATCTGGTTCAGCGCGTCCGGCCCCAGGCTTTCGCCGGACTGGGCCTGCAGCACCACGCGGTACTGGCTGGCCTGGGTGTAGATCGTGGAAATCTGCCGCTGGCCGAAGGCGTCGTACAGGGCGTCGGTGATATTGGCCACCGACACGCCCAGGCGCGAGGCGGCATCGCGGTCGATCACCATGTACACCTGCAAGCCTTTGTCCTGCAGGTCGCTGGCCACGTCGGTGAGTTCCGGGTGCTGGCTCAGGGCCTGTACCAGTTTGCCGCTCCACAGGGCCAGCAGGTCGGCATCCGGGGAGGACATGCTGAACTGGTACTGGGTGCGGCTGACGCGATCTTCGATAGTCAGGTCCTGCACCGGCTGCATGAACAGGCGGATGCCTACCAGTTTGTCCAGCGTCGGTTGCAGGCGTGCGATCACCTCGACGGCGCTCAAGTCCCGCTCTTTATGGGGCTTGAGGTTGATCAGCAGGCGGCCACTGTTGAGGGTGGCGTTATCGCCATCGACCCCAATGTAGGAAGACAGGCTTTCCACCGCAGGATCTTCGAGGATGATCTTCGCCAGTTCCTGCTGGCGCTGGCTCATGGCCGCGAAGGAAATCGACTGCGGCGCCTCGGAAATACCCTGGATCACCCCGGTGTCCTGCACCGGGAAGAAACCCTTGGGCACTACCAGGTACAGCACCACTGTCAGGCCCAGGGTGGCGATGGCCACCAGCAGGGTCAGCGGCTGGTGCTTGAGCACCCACTGCAGCTTGCGGCCGTAGGCGGCGACCAGCCAGTCGATCCAGGCGCCGCTGGCCTTGTAGAAGCGGCCCTGTTCTTCTTCCTTGGGTTCGCGCTTGAGCAGGCGCGCGCACATCATCGGCGTCAGGGTCAGGGACACCACCAGGGAAATCAGGATTGCCACCGCCAGGGTGATGGCAAATTCGCGGAACAGCCGCCCAACCACATCGGCCATAAACAGCAGCGGGATCAATACCGCGATCAGCGACAGGGTCAGGGACACCAGGGTAAAGCCAATCTGCTTGGCGCCCTTGAGCGCGGCCGCCATCGGTGTCTCGCCTTCCTCGATATAGCGGGAGATGTTCTCCAGCATCACGATGGCATCGTCCACCACAAACCCGGTGGCGATGGTCAGGGCCATCAGGGTCAGGTTGTTGATGGAGAACCCGGCCAGGTACATCACGCCAAAGGTGCCGATCAGGGACAACGGCACGGCAATCGAGGGGATGAGGGTGGCGCTGAAACGGCGCAGGAACAGGAACGTGACCATCACCACCAGGGCAATGGCGATCAGCAATTCATGCTGCACATCGGTGACCGAGGCGCGGATGGTCTGGGTGCGGTCGGTGAGTACCGTCACATCGAGGCCGGCCGGCAGGTTGTCGGTGATGCTCGGCAGCAGCGCCTTGATGCGGTCCACCACCTCGATCACGTTGGCCCCCGGCTGGCGCTGGATATTGAGCAGCACGGCCTGGTTTTCATTGGCCCAGGCGGCAAGGCGTTCGTTTTCGGCACCATCGACAATCTGTGCGACATCTTTGAGGCGCAGCGGCGCGCCGTTGCTGTAGGCCAGGATCAGTTCGGCGTACTGCTCGGGCGAGACCAACTGGTCGTTGGCATCGAGCATCGACACCCGGGTCGGGCCGTCGAAGTTACCCTTGGGCTGGTTGACGTTGGAGGCGGCGATCAGGCTGCGCACGTCCGCCAGGTTCAAGCCATTGGCGGCCAGGGCCTCGGGGTTGACCTTGATCCGCACCGCCTGGCGCTGGCCGCCGGCGATGCTGACCATGCCCACGCCGCTGATCTGCGCGATCTTTTGCGCCATGCGCGTATCGACCAGGTCATTGAGCTTGGGCAGCAGCATGGTCTTGGAGGTGATGGCCAGGGTCAGCACCGGGGTATCGGCCGGGTTGACCTTGTTGTACACCGGTGGCGCCGGCAGGTCCGAGGGCAGCAGGTTGCTGGCCGCGTTGATCGCCGCCTGCACCTGTTGCTCGGCCACGTCCATATTGACGTCCAGGCTGAAGCGCAGGGTCAGCACCGAGGCGCCACCGGAACTGGTGGACGCCATCTGCGTGAGGCCGGGCATTTGCCCGAACTGGCGCTCCAGGGGTGCGGTGACCGCGCTGGTCATGACGTCCGGGCTGGCACCGGGGTACAGGGTCATGACGCGGATGGTCGGGTAATCCACCTGGGGCAAGGCCGACACCGGCATCAGGCGATAGGCAATCAGGCCGGCCAGGACAATGGCCAGCATGCTCAGGGTGGTGGCGACGGGCCTGAGGATAAACAGGCGTGACAGGTTCATGCGCCGGCCTTTGGCGCCTTGCCGGCATCCGCCGCCGGGCTGCTGTCGCCTGGTGCCGCGGGCTTGCCCTGCAAGTGTTCGGTCGGGGTGGTGGGGACCTGGTTGCCGTCGTTGACCACTTCCACATCGGTGCCGTCCTTCAGACGGTCGGTGCCTTCCAGTACCACGCGATCGCCTGCCGCCAGGCCTTCCTTGACCACGGTGTTCTGGCCATCGGTATCACCGATGACCAGGGGGCGGATCTTGACCTTCTTGTCACCGTCCAGGGCGTAGACAAAGGTGCCATTGGTGCCGAACTGGATCGCCGCCGAAGGCACCAGCACCACGTTTTTCAGGGTGTCGGCCAACAGGCGCACATTGACGAACTGGTTGGGGAACAGCACCTGGTCCTGGTTATCGAAGCGTGCCTTGAATTTCAGGGTGCCGGTGGTGACGTCGATCTGGTTGTCCAGGCTCTGCAACACCCCGGTGGCTTGCAATTGCACATCGCCACGATCCCAGGCCTGTACCGGCAACTTGTTGCCGCTGCGGTAGCGGGCCAATACGGTTTGCAGGCTGTTCTCCGGCAAGGTAAAGGCCACGCTGATCGGCTGGGTCTGGGTGATGATCGCCAGGGCGGTGGTGTCATTGGCCGCCACCAGGTTGCCGACATCCAACTGGCGCAGGCCGACACGCCCGGAAATCGGCGCGCGGATGCGGGTGAATTCGAGGTTGAGCTTGGCGTCATCCACCGCGCCCTGGTTGGTCTTGACCGTGCCCTGGTATTGCAGGACCAGCGCGGCGGCGGTGTCCAGGGTCTGCTTGGCGATACTGTCTTGTTCATACAGGCCGCGATAGCGCTCCAGGTCAACCTGGGCGTTCTTGAGCTGGGCCTGGTTTTGCAGGAGCGTGCCCTGGGCCTGGAGCAAGGCGTTCTGGTAGCTGCGCGGGTCGATTTGCGCCAACAGGTCGCCAGCCTTGACCATCTGCCCTTCTTCAAAGGCGATCTTGACCAGCTCTCCCCCGACCCGGCTGCGCACGTTGATGGTGTTCAAGGCCGTCACGGTCCCCAGCGCCTTGTAGTACAGCGGGAAGTCCCCCGTGACCGCCGGCGCGACACGCACCGGCACTGCCGCACCGGAGCCACCGAAGCCGGGACGCATCATCCCGGTCTTGCTGGTCCTGGCGGCTGGCGCGTCCTTTTGGGCGGTGCCGGTCGGCCAGAATTTCCAGCACAGGAAGGCAACAACCAACAGCACGAGCAAGCCAAACAGCCAGCGGCGGGAACTACGGGGGGACGATTGCATGGATTGATCAACCATTGGAGGCGAGGGCTTCTACTGTGGGAGGCTGAAAGATAAGCACTGGGGCGCGTTTAGAAAAGCGCCTTTACCGGCTATTTACCTTCGGGCTTACAAACATTTACTTTTCGCGGTGAAACATCAGCTATTTGACCTAAACCGCTGAAGCACAAATAAAAACGGCCTGGACTAGGCCAGGCCGCAAGCATGCATCATACGTGTTACTGCAAAGCGACAGTAATGCGCAGCCGCAATTACTTCAGTACAGCCAGGGCCGCGTCGTAGTTTGGCTCTTCGGCGATTTCGCCCACCAACTCGCTGTGCAGCACCTTGTCGTTTTCGTCCAGGACCACCACGGCGCGAGCGGTCAGGCCCTTGAGGACGCCATCGGCAATGGAGACACCGTAGTCAACGGCAAAGTCGGCGCTGCGGAAGTCCGACAGGTTCTTCACGTTTTCCAGGCCTTCGGCACCGCAGAAGCGGGCCTGGGCGAATGGCAGGTCGGTGGAGATGCACAGTACAACGGTGTTATCCAGCGCGTTGGCCTGGGCATTGAACTTGCGCACCGATGTGGCGCAGGTCGGGGTGTCAACGCTTGGGAAGATGTTCAGTACTTTGCGCTTGCCGGCGAAAGTCGCCAGGGTGACGTCCGACAGATCGCCTGCCGTCAGGGAAAAGTCGAGGGCCTGGGTGCCAACTTGCGGCAACTGGCCTTCAACCTGGACCGGGTTGCCTTTGAGGGTGACTTGAGCCATGAACGGAATCCTTATGCTGAGTTGGATGAAACGAATTCGAGAGGCCGAAGTTAACCACAAAGTGCGATTGACACCTATGCCCTAACACAAAATGTCATGACTGCGCCCGCGCCGGGCCGCTGT
The DNA here is from genome assembly GCF_002699915.1 of Pseudomonas sp. ICMP 8385. Lineage (NCBI taxonomy): Bacteria > Pseudomonadati > Pseudomonadota > Gammaproteobacteria > Pseudomonadales > Pseudomonadaceae > Pseudomonas > Pseudomonas sp. ICMP 8385. The sequence goes on from NZ_LKBY01000146.1 coordinate 208,713, forward strand.
GGTTTAATTGCGCCGCTGTCGCCCTGCCCTTGAAGGAATCCATCGTTGAACACTCCGCCTGCCACCCACGTCCTGGTCATCGGTTATGTCTGGCCGGAGCCCCGCTCCTCGGCTGCCGGCGGGCATATGATGCAGATCCTGGAAAGTTTTCTGGCCCAAGGCTGGAAGATCACCTTCAGCAGCCCGGCCGCTATCGGCGAGCACAAGGCCGACCTCGCGGCACTGGGCATCGGCGAATGCGCCATCGAGCTCAATAGCAGCAGTTTCGACGACTTTATCCGCGAACTGGCCCCGGACATTGTGCTGTTCGACCGTTTCATGATGGAGGAACAATTCGGCTGGCGCGTGGAAAAGCATTGCCCCCAGGCCCTGCGCGTGCTGGAAACCTCGGACTTGCAGAGCCTGCGCGATGCCCGCCAGCAGCGCCTCAAGGATTACCTCAAGCATCAGCCGGATGCTGACGACTTCAGCCCGTTATTCGCCCCCGCCCTGGACGAAGCGTTCCAGATGATGGCCGACACCGACCTGGCCAAGCGCGAGATCGCGGCGATCTACCGCTGTGATATCAGCCTGATGATTTCCGATGTGGAGATCCAGTTGCTCACCGAACACTTCAAGGTGCCCGCCGCCCTGCTCCACTGGTGCCCCTTGATGGTCGATGCGCCCAGCGAGACCTTTACCCCTTATGAGGATCGCGCGCATTTCTTGAGCATCGGCAACTTCCGCCATGCCCCCAACTGGGACGCCGTGTTGTGGATGAAAAACAGCCTCTGGCCGTTGATTCGCCAGCAACTGCCTGGCGCCCAGCTGCATATCTATGGCGCCTACACGCCGCCCAAGGCCACGGCCTTGCACAACCCGGCCCAGGGCTTTCATGTGATGAACTGGGCCGAGGACGCCCTGCAAGTGATGTCGGCCGCGCGTATCTGCCTGGCGCCGCTGCGCTTTGGCGCCGGGATCAAGGGCAAGCTGGCCGATGGCATGCTCTGTGGTACACCGAGCATCACCACGCCCATCGGCGCCGAAGGCATGGGCGACGGGCAGCCCTGGCCCGGGGCGGTCGCCCACAGCACCACGGCCCTGGCCGCTGCCGCCGTGGCCCTGTACGAAGACCGGCACGCCTGGACCCAGGCCCAGGAACAGGGGCGTGCGCTACTGGCCCGTCGCTATGCCTCACAGATCCACGGCCCGGCGCTGGTGGAGCGCCTGCAACATTGCCGCGCGACACTGGCGCAACATCGACGCAACAACTTTACCGGCAGCATGCTGCGCCACCATCTGCACAAAAGTACCCAGTACATGGCGCAGTGGATCGAAGCAAAAAACCGCGCGCTGTAGGCAGCGGCGCTGGCGAGGTGGCGTGCAACGGGGCATTATCGGTTGCGCACCTCCACTAAAAGCGACGGCAGCATGACCCGGGCAGCGCGAATCACCGACCCTTCCTACGAGCTGATGGACGACCACAACGGCCTGTCCATCATCTATCGCCAGCATGGCTTCCCCTGCCCGCTGGTGCGCTGGCACTTTCACAAGGAATACGAGCTGCACTTGATTATCGCCAGCGCCGGCAAGGTGTTTATCGGCGACTATATCGGCAATTTCCACCCGGAAAGCCTGTTCCTCACCGGCCCCAACCTGCCCCACAACTGGATCAGCCAGGTGGCGGAAGACGAAGTGGTGCCCAAGCGCGACATGCTGGTGAATTTCACCGATGAATTGCTGGAGGGCGCCAGCCAGATCTTCACTGAGCTCAAGAGCCTGGCACCGCTGCTGGAACGGGCGCAGTACGGCATCGAATTCCGCTGCAAAAAGACCATCGCCCAGGCCATGACCCTGATGCAACACATCGAGGACGCCCGAGGCATGGCGCGACTGGGGCACTTCTTTATCTTGCTGGAGGCCCTCAGCGCGTGTGAGGACTACCAGTTGCTGTCAGGAGGGACCACGGCGCAGTTGGCCGATGAGCACAGCATCGACCGGACCAACCGTGCCGTGGACTACATCTTTGCCCATTACGCCCGGGAGCTGCCGCTGGAAGAGGTCGCGCAGTACCTGGGGATGAAACCCACCTACTTCTCCCGGGTGTTCAAGCAGGCCACCGGACGCACCTTCATCGAGTTCGTCAACCGCCTGCGCATCAGCAAATCCTGCGAGTTGCTGGCCGATGGCGACAAGGCCGTGACCGAGGTGTGCTTTGAGTCGGGGTTCAACAATATCTCCAACTTCAACCGGCGCTTCCAACAGCTCAAAGGCATGACGCCCTCGCACTACCGGCGCCTGGCGGTCCAGCGCCTGACGGAGCAGAACCTGGCCTGAGCCGCCGTGGATGGGTAACCATTCGTCGCCACTGTCAATCTTGACAGTTATATGCGCCCCCGCCTTGGGTGTGTGATGTCCTTGTTCAGTTGCCCGCCCAAGGAGCATCCACGATGAAGAAGCCTGCGCCATCCACCCCGCCCTCGTTACCTTGCCTGCCTCATCACCCGGCCCCCGGACAACCGAGTGATGCAGACGAACTGCTCCCCCCCTTCGTCAGCGACGAGGTGATCCCGCTGCCGGGAGCCGCACGTGGGCTGGGTATTCGCCATACGATGCCCTGGATGACGGTAAATTTTCCACGCTGGACCAGTCTCAGTCCAGGCGATACCTATAAGTTCTATATGGGCAATGATCGCTTTGCCATTGCTTCGGATGAGATCAGGGCAGAGGATCTGGACAAGGCTGTTTTGCGGTTGGTCATCCTGCCCGAGCATATTCCGGAGGGGTTTACCTACCCTACGTTTTGCGAGGTTATCCGCAGAGGCAGTGGCACCCCCAGTACTTCCCCCCGTGAAACCTGGTATGTCAAACGCACTCGCCCGGGTGGGGTCAGTAAAGACCCGGCATTGCCCTATCACACCGAACTGGTGATACACCTGCCGCCGGACCTGGTGGGCAACGTGCTGGACCCCGAGCGCGCCAAGGAGGGAGTAGAACTGACGATCGACCGCTACCCTAATATCACGGAAGGCGACACCGCCGAGGTGTATTGGAACGGCCATCTGACGATCCTTCGGATTGATGACGAGCATGTCGCCGGCATCAAACCCATTACGGTATTGATCCCTGAGTCGACCATCATTGATGGTGGCAGCGGCGACGTCATTATTCGCTTCCGGCTGTATGACAAGGTGTTCAACTTTTCCGGAGAGGTCCAACAGTGGTCGGATCACGTCACGGTGGACAGCGATCTGGACCCCCTCCTGCTCCCTATTCCACACTTTGTGGTGGATGGGGAGTCTGTCATGAAGCTGAACCTCGACACCCATGGCGATGCCTTCTTCGAGGTCGAAGTGGTTATTCCCAGAAGGCTGCCAAGTGGAACATTGACCCCTGCTGGTGCCTTGATCATCATGACCTTGAAAGGCGCCGATGCCGAGGGCTTGCCCTTTGAAACCACATTGCCAGCGTTTCCGGCACGTATTGGGCTGTCGGCCACGGCCCCAGTGGACCGCAAACACCTGGTGGCGGTGCTCAACGGCCATATGCAGTTTGAATACACGCTGACCACGGCCACCCACGTGCCCCTGGGCAAATCCCGGCGCCGGAATATCACGGTCTTCGGCACCAAAAGCACGATGCCGGCGATGATCATCGAGCAGAACGAAGGCGGCAACATTGACCCTGCGCATCCCTTTATCAAAGTCTTCTTTCCGCGCTACACCCCTTATGATCGCCACTACAATGTGACGTTGCGGATGGAGGCGGTACGGCCAGGGGGCGGCCTGGTGTTTTATGAAGAGAGCGCATTGGCAGGCCAGGAGCCACCGCCGGAGCGTTACCGTATTGTCACCCAGGAAAACTTCGCGCGTTTTGTCGGGATTGGCGCCGTCCAGGTGTTTTACCTGGTAGATGATGGCAAGGTGCGGATCATGAGCCCCGGCATCCAGACCATCCGCAAGTCCGATGTGCTGGAAGTGACCTTTGGCCAGCGCGATGCCGAACTGCCAGAGCCGCAGCTGCAATATGTGGACGAGTTCAATAATCTGGACCCGGCACGCATAAAGGGCGGCCAGCTCCAGGTGACCCTGCCGTATACGCGGACGGTGCCAGACGATATTTTCAAGTGGACCTTGCTGGGGGCTAACAGCAACGGATCCGCCAGTGAGGAGATCCCCCTCAACACCGGAACGGCAGGCAGGCCCGTGCAGTTCTACCTGGAGGAGGCGCTGATTGTTGCCAGCAAGAATGGCGAAATTCGCCTCAGTTATTCGCTGGTGCCTGCAAGTGGTGGTGGCACACGCTATTCGCAAGTCTTGATCGTCACTGTGGGGGAGGCCCTGGACCTGTTGCGGCCAGAGGTATTGCAAGCCCAGCGTTACCCCGACCAACTGGTCCCCGAAGCCGCGCTGTCCGGGGCGACCATCGCCGTCTCCTATCTACAGATGCTGCCCAGTCATCGCATCCAGGCCTGCTGGACCGGTATTCCCGGGATAGGTACCCATTGCGAAACGAAGGATGGCAATACGTCCAAAACCTTGCACTTCGAGGTGCCCGCAGAGGTCATTGGCGCCAGCCTCAATGGATATGGACGCTATATCGAGGTGCAGTACTTCGTGCTCTTGGGTGTCCATCAAACACCTTCGCCCGTGCTGAGCCTGAACCTGCTGCCTCCCGTCCTCCCGCAGCCCTACATCGAAGGCCATACCAGCAGCGTGCTGAACATCAGCACCTTGCTCGGTAGCGAGCGCGCCATGGTCGATCGCTGGAGCTTTATCAACCGCAATCAACGGATGTGGTTTGAATTGCGGGGCACCTATGCCAATGGCACAGATTTCTACGCAACCTTCTACAACGGCGACCCGGTGACCTTTAACGGCGAGCAGAACGGTATCCGCCCAACGGCGCCAGTGAGCGAGCTGCGTCAACTCAAGGATGGCTCGCAATTGCTGATGCGCTTCGGGGTGACCTTTGACCAAACGGCCATTGAGTCCAATGCCCTGTGGTTCCCGGAACGCCGGTACACCATTCAGGCCATCCCGGCCCAGTTCCCGGTGCCGACGTTGCGACAGGCCACGGGCTCTGGCTCTTCAGTGACCTTAGCCCCGCTGGATGCGCGATTCGGTGCAACGGTAGACGTGTCCTACAGCCCGATGTATGTCACCGACTTCATTACCCTGGAGGTGATGGGGGCCCCAGGAGCGGGTTCGGGGCAACAGGGGCCAATCAACGGAGAAGCCGACGGCACGGTCACCTTCAACTTGTCGGAGGCGCTTATTGCCGCAAACATAGGCAATAAAGACACCCTCTTCACCGTGAAATATACCGTCCTGCGCAATGGCACCTTCCAGCCGTCAGCAGTGTTGACCGTAACGCTCAAGGCAATTCCCCAAGCAGAGCTGAAAAGAACCCTGCTGCGTATCGATGAAGCGATCGGCGGTGTACTCGATGTGGGTGAATTGGTCGGTAATGCAACGGCAACGGTGGGAACCTGGCCGTTCATTGCCAGGAACCAGCCCGTGTGGCTACGTTTGTTCGGTAACAAACCCAACGGTGCGGCCCATAACCTGACCCTGCTCAACGGTGCCGACGGTGATCGGGTGACCGATGCCTGGTTGAACCTTGGGTATCAGCAGAAAGCGATACTGAATACGTACCTGATTGATCTGGGCAATGCGACCCAACTGACCATGCAACTCAAGGCGGCGTTAACGAGCAGTACCGATGAATCGAAGGCCATTGAGTTCCCGCCGGTGGTGTACAGCATACGCAGCCGGATGATTAACGACGAGACCACGTTCGACGAATACTACTTCAATCACTGGCTCAGCCAATGGCCCAATGTGGGCATCCGCCGCGAGACAAATGCCAACTATTACCTGCAATCCGTTCCCTATACGGGCAGTGGTGTCAGGATCTACAAGGTCTATTTCCCTTATGCAGCGGGATACTATCGAATTAGATTTAGATACAAGATCAGCAAGTTTGCCAATATTGGTGGGCCGACCAGTATCTTGGTGCATACCAGAAACTGGCAAAACAATGTTGTCATCCCCAGCATCAATACATGGCTCAATGCCGATGTGCAGACGGGCTTTGTGCCGGGTCAATCCTTTGAACTTTCAATCTCTGTAGTCAACCCGGCAGACGGTGGCATCTACGATTTTGATGACATCAAAGTACAACAGCGTCCTTATCCATCGGGGACCGATCTGGAGGAGTAATTTCTGCGGTGTTAAAAGACCGAGGCCCCAGCGAAAATGCTGGGGCCTCGGTGTAACTGCAGGGTATCACTGGCACTTTCCAATGCCCTCATCAAACTCCTGCCCACTAGGGATGGTCTGAAGTAGCCATGTATTTCCCCGGCATACCACCTAGCGCAACTTTTAAACTCGCCAAATGATCAAAAAACAATCAATTCGACGAG